>JADLBG010000707.1 GCA_020847895.1 Bryobacterales bacterium | reverse complement strand
TCCACGGACTCCGTCGCGGATCACGGTTTGCAACTGATCGTCCGTCACGGAGCGGCTCCAGACAGCGCTGGTGAGGTCGGGGCCGGAACCGCCCTCCGCGGTTGCTCCGTGGCAAACCACGCAGTGCTGGGTGAACAGTGTTTGGCCGCGGTCCGTTTGCGCGCCGACGACGCAGGGTAAGAACAAGAGTGCCGCAATTCGCATAAACAGGTTACTTCTTCAGCAGCGCATCGATGGCGGCCTGTGCAATGGCTTCATCCACCTCGGACGGAGCCCCGCTGGCGGCGATGGATCCAATGGTGTGACCGTCCACCTGGATGGGGAGCCCGCCCTGATTGGGGAAGCCATCGGGAAAGGCCAGCACCTGCAGGTCGCCGCTCTTCAACTGATCGGCGGCGGCTTTCGAAGGGCGGCGGTAGAGGGCGGCATAGCGCGCCTTGCGCTCCGCGAACTGAATAGTATTCAGGCCCGCGCCATCGGCCTTCTGGAGGAAGAGGACGTTGGCGCTTTCATCCATGACGCAGAGGGTCACCTCGACGTTGCGCTTCCGAGCTTCGGTTTCGGCGGCCGCCACCATTGTTTTGATGGCGGCCAGGTTGAGGTACTTTTTTGTGGGGAGTTCGGCGGCGGAGATGGTGGTCATACCTGTTCCCCAGCAGAACGCGCGGGGCGCGGCTGCACCTTGAGCTTCCAGGGCTTGCGGAAGTTGCGTACCAGGTAACGGCCGGCCTGCTTGTCACCGATGATCTGTTCGCGCTGCTCATCCCATTCGATGCGGCGTCCGGTGCGATAGGAGATGTTGGAGAGAAGGCCGAACTTCGAAAGATGATGTCCGTAGCGCAGGTTGCAAGTGGTTTCCAGGTTCCGGCTCTTGATGGCATCGATGAACTCGCGGATGTGCCCTGGCGAATCGGGAATGGTCCGCGGCGGTTTGGGGAAGTCGTCCACCTTCTTTCCCTTCACCCAGACCTCGTGGTCTTCATAGTTGGTTACCAGCGACGCCTCGGATCCCTCGAAGAGGCAGCCGATGTGTCCCATGTGTTCGAAGCCCGGCAGGGGCGTGGGACGGAAGCTGTAGATGTAGAGCAGGTTGGGGAATTCCAGAATCGCTTCCATCGTGTCCGCGGCTTCGGTTTCGTCGGTGAGAAAGAAGCGGCCGCCCGCCGCGGAGAGCGCCTTCGGCGCTTTCAGGTCGAGAGCCCAGAAGGCAACGTCGGAGATGTGGCACCAGAAGTCGATGAATGTGCCGCCGGAGTAATCCCAGAACTGGCGGAAACTGCCGTGGGAACGCAGGGGAGTATAGGCGTGTTTCGGCGCGGGGCCGAGCCAGAAATCGTAATTGAACCCTTCGGGGAGGGTCGCAGGCTCGCGGACGCGGAAATTCCGGGTGGGCGAAGTTTTCCAGAGATGGACGCGAGTGATCTTGCCGAGTTTGCCGGACCGCACCATTTCCACCACGCGGCGGTAGTTCCCGGTGGTGTTGTGAATGTGGTTCCCCATCTGTGTGACGCGCTTGTGATTCAAGGACGCGTCGGCCATGGCGCGCCCTTCGGCGACACTGTAGCTGAGGGGTTTCTCGACGAAGACGTCCTTGCCGGCTTCGAAGGCGCTGACGGTGGGAATGGCGTGCCAGTGATCGGGAGTGACGATGGCCGCCGCGTCGATTTCCTTCGACTCGAGCAGCCGGCGGAAGTCATCGAAGGCCTGGGGCTTGTAGCCTTTTTCTTTCTCGACCAGCGCGATCGCCCGGTCGAGATGGCGGCGGTCCACGTCGCAGATTGCGCCGATGCGCACATCGTCGTGATTGAGGAATTCCCGCAACCGTCCGGTTCCCTGGCTTCCCACACCGATCATTCCCATCACGACGCGATCGCTGGGAGCGGCAGAGGAGACACGAGGCATTGCGGCGATGGCAGCGGCGCTGCCGGCCGCGGCAAGGAAGTTTCTTCGAGATAAGTCCGCTTGCATAAGAAGTACCCACGTATATGTTATCCCCATCGAGTGGAAGTTTCCTCAGCGGGCTGATAAGCTGCCAGTGTTGGAGGACCCCCAATGGACAACCACGTTTCGCGCAGGCAACTGCTGCAGACCGCGGCATCTTTACCAGCGCTTGCGCCATCCGCCTTCGCGGATCCTGAACGCTACCGTCTTGGAGTGATGGCGACTGTCTACTCGACCATACCCTTCGATGACGCGATGAGGCGCATCCGCAAGGCGGGCTACCGGTACATCAGTATCGGGCGGAAGCATGCCGACGATGTTGTCTTTGCAACCGAACTCACCAAGCCCCAGAGGGCACAGATGCTGCGGCGCATTCGCGATCATGGATTGCAGCCGTTTCTGAGCCTCGGCGGCTTTGCCGGCGATCCGCACACCGAAGAAGGACTGAAGGGGTACAGGGAGCAACTCGATCTTTGCGCGGACTACGAGATTCCGATCATGGTGGGCGCGGGTCCCTGGTATTACACGAAGTTCCCCAACCTGCCGAAGCGGGAAAAGGACTGGGTGGCGGAAGTGAACGGGTTTTTCGCGGGACTCGAGAAGGCGGTGCGCCACGCAGAGTCGGCGCGGGTGACCATTGCGCTGAAGCCGCATACGGGGATCACGGCCCGGGCGCGGGATTGCCTCCAAGTGTTGAAGCGCCTGGAATCGCCATGGCTGAAGATCGCCTATGACGCCGGGAACATTTCCTACTACGAGGGTGTTTATCCCGACCCCGACCTTCCGGATCTGGCTCCGCAGGTGAAGGCGCTTTGTATCAAGGATCACCTCGGGCTGCGGGGTGATAACAACTTTCCTGTTCCGGGGCAGGGGAACGTGGATCACGAGTTGCTGTTCCGGACGTTGTTTTCGGCGGGGTTCAACGGACCGATGGCGATTGAACGAGTGGATGGGCGGGACGGCGGCAATAACAAGGTGCCGCCGGATGTGATGGATGAGCGGCTTGCCGCGGCGCATCGTTATCTGGCGCCCTTGCTTGACAAGGTCACGGGACGCATCTAGCGACGGGAGGACTCATTGATGTATCGAATGTTGCTTGGCCTCATCTGCCTTCCGCCGCTAACGGCCGCGGATGGCTCGCCGGTTCGATTTCTGGGCAAGACGAAATACCTCAACAACGCGCACGCAGTAGTGACGCACACCATCGACGATTCGACGAAGTCCGTGATCCAGTGCATCGACACCATGGACAAGTACGGCATCAAAGCGACCATCTTTGTGAGCACGGAAGAGGACCCTGCACCCGAGGATCGCTTTTTTACGCAGTTGCAGATGCGGGAACTCTGGCCCCGGCTGCGGCAGGCCATCAGCAACGGGCACGAAATCGGCTCGCACTCGCGGCAGCATCCCTGCAAGAAGCCGGACAATGAGAGCTTCTGCGCCGCCGCTTATACGGATTACGAGATCGCGGGATCGCGCGATGACATTTTGAAGATGACCAATCAGCCGTATGTGTGGTCGTGGTGCTATCCCTGCGGCAACTGCGCCGATCACGACTTCATTCAGAAGCGCATTGCCGCCGCCGGCTACATCGTGGCGCGGAATTACCCGAACGAGGCCGCCAACGGGCACATGCGCCCCGGCGTCCGGACTTGGGATTCGAACACGATGAACGCCGGCTATACGCAGGCCGTTCAACATAACGGAACAGCGAAGGGCGACAGGGTGGATAGCGCCGGCAACGACGCCACATTCGACGAGGTCTACCGCGACGGCGGCATCTATAATTTCATGTCGCATCCGCAGTGGCTCGACTATGGACCGAACGAATTCTACGAGCGGCACCTGGCCCGCATCAGCGGAAAGAAGGACGTGTGGTATGTGCCCATGGGTCCGCTTTATGCGTTCCGGACTCTGACGGAGCACACGGCGGTCCGCGCGTTGGGCGCCGGCCGCGCCAGAGCACGTTTCGAGGTTTCGCATGATGTGGACCCGAAGATTTACAACGGCAGCATCACGCTGGATTTCGCGGCTCCGGCGGATGTGGAGGTACTCTCCGGCGGTAGAAAGCTCCCCGCCCAGGGTGATGCGCTGACGGACCGCTGGAATGCCGAGTATGTCCGGCGGGAGGGGGAGCACTTATACGTGACGGTGCGGCCGAAGACGACGCTCGAGTTTGTACCGGCAGGCAGCGTTTTGCCTGGAACGGATGTGACGGGGAACTGGACAGCCACCTACACCACGCAAAACGGACTGAGGCGGGAGAGCACGTTCGCCTTGAAGGTGGAAGGCGACAGATTGACCGGGACCATCACGAGTGAGCG
>JADLBG010000706.1 GCA_020847895.1 Bryobacterales bacterium | reverse complement strand
GATCGACGGCTCACAACTCCGCATGCCCCGCATCAAGGTATTCGACAACGACGGCGTGCTGATGGAAATGCATCCGCGGCCCGTGGACGTGCCGGTCGAGCGGCCCGCCGGGGAGAGTTACTCCGCCAAAGACATCCAACTGGATACCGCCGTGAGGGAGTTGCTGGCTCAAATTGAGGAATCCGGCCGCCCTGCCGCCGTCCCCACGGCGGAAAACGCGCGTCCGTAAGATGGTGATCTCGGAGCTTTCCATTACCCTTGTCCTAAAATAAAAGTCATGCGGATTCGAATCATGCTTCTCGCCGCCGTGTTGGCGCTTACCGTCCCCCTGTTCGCCGATGAGCCCGAAACGAAGTTGCGCGTCGAGGTGAAAACGCTGAAAGGCAGACCCATCGACCGCGCCTCGGTAGTGCTCGACTTCGTCGAAGGCCGTTCCGTCGCCAAGTTCGGGAAGAAGATCCGAACGCATTGGGAAACACGCACCAACCAGGATGGTGTCGCCAAGCTCCCCCCAATCCCTCAAGGCAAGATCAGGATTCAGGTCATCGCCAAGGGCTACCAGACGTCCGGCAACGTCTACGACGTGAACGAAGAGGAGAAGACCATCGAGATCCGCCTGAACCCACCCCAGTCCCAGTACTCCGTCCACCAATAGGACTCTTGTCCCATCCGAATCCAACCAAAGACATATCGCCAACCGGACTGGTTCCGGACACCATTTACAATAATAGGTTCATGACTTATCGCGTTCACGTTTCTCTGAAGGCCACTGTGCTCGATCCGCAGGGGCAGACCATCTGTTCGGCATTACAGGGACACGGGCACCCTACCGTGGCCGGTGTCCGGCAGGGAAAATTTTTCGACATACGGATGAGCCCCGGCGCTGACCGGCAAGAGGCCGCGGCGGAGATTGACCAGATCGCGCGTGAAGTATTGACCAATCCGGTGATTGAAGACTTCCACGTCGAATGTCTCGAATCCTGAACCAGCGGGAGGTAGTAGGATGTGCGGCATTATGGGCTACGTCGGCGCGCGCAAGGCGGTGCCGATTATTCTCGACGGACTGCGGCGGCTTGAGTACCGGGGATATGATTCCGCGGGACTGGCGGTCCTCGACGGCGCGGGAGATCTCGTGGTGCGGCGCGCCTCCGGAAAACTTCGCAACCTCGAAGAGGTCATCCGCAATCAACCGGTCGAGGGCTCCTTCGGCATAGGCCACACACGATGGGCCACCCACGGGCGTCCCACCGAGGAAAACGCCCATCCGCACCGCGACGGCAAGGGCGATATCGTCGTGGTCCACAACGGGATTGTCGAAAACTATCTTGCGTTGAAGCACCGTCTCGAGGCCGAAGGCCACCATTTCGTCAGCGAGACCGACACGGAGGTGATCGCTCATCTGGTGGAGAGCCACTACAACGGCCATAACCTCGAAGATGCCGCCGCGAAGGCGTGCCGTGAAATCAATGGTGTATTCGCGCTCGCCATCATGGCCAAATCGAGTCCGGGGAAGATCATCGCCGTGCGTTCCGGCCCCCCTGTGGTTGTTGGCCTGGGAGAAGGGGAGTATTTCGTCGCCTCCGACGTGCCCGCGCTCTTGAATCATACGCGGGACATGTTCTTCCTCGCCGATGGAGACATGGCCGTGGTCACCGCCGAGGGCGTGCACCTGATGGATTTCTACGGCAGGCCCATCAAACGCCAGGTATCGCACATCCTGTGGGACCCCATTATGGCGGAAAAGGGCGGCTACAAGCATTTCATGCTCAAGGAAATCTTCGAGCAGCCCCGCGCCATCCGCGACACCATGCTGGGGCGCGTGGGCCAGGAAACGGGCCGCATCTTCCTCGACGAGATGGATATCAGCGAGGCGGAATTCAAGAGCTTCGAGCACGTCCGCATCGTCGCCTGCGGAACAAGCTGGCATGCCGCGCTTGCCGGAAAATTCATGATCGAGAAACTCGCGCGAATCCCCGTGGAAGTCGATTACGGCAGCGAATTCCGCTACCGCGACCCGATCGTGGACGCGCGCACCCTGACCGTGGTCATCTCCCAATCCGGGGAAACGGCGGACACCCTGGCGGCTCAACGCGAAGCCAGGCAGAAGAAATCCAAAACACTTGCCATCTGTAATGTTTTGGGCTCGATGATCACTCGCGAAGCCTCCGGCACATTGCTCACTCACGCCGGCCCCGAAATCGGCGTCGCCTCCACCAAGGCGTTCACCTCCCAGTTGACCGCGCTCTTCCTGTTGGCCATGTACCTGGGACAAATCCGCCAGCGGCTATCCCCCGAGCTTTCCCAATGCCTCATGCAGGATCTGACCCGCCTGCCCGGAAAGCTCGAGCATGTCCTTTCCGCCGACCCCATCACCGGCGACCTTGTGAAAAAGCTGTTCCGCGTAACCGACTTTCTCTTCCTCGGCCGCGGCATCCACTTCCCCATCGCTCTCGAAGGAGCGCTCAAACTCAAGGAGATTTCCTACATCCACGCCGAAGGCTACCCCGCGGGCGAGATGAAGCATGGCCCCAACGCGCTCATCGACGAGAATCTTCCCGTGGTTGTTCTGGCGGCGCGGGACCCTTCGGATCCTTCCAGCCGCACGCTGTTCGAGAAGACCCTCTCCAACATTCAGGAAGTGAAGGCTCGCGGCGGGATTGTGCTCGCCGTGGCTTGTGAAGGCGAATCGGAGATCGACAAGATGGCGGACCGCGTCCTCTGGATTCCTCCCTCGAATGAGATGCTGCTGCCCATTCTCGAGATCGTGCCGCTTCAACTGCTGGCCTATCACATTGCCGTACGCCGCGGTTGCGACGTCGATCAGCCGCGCAATCTCGCCAAGAGTGTAACGGTGGAATGAAGCAGTTCACCCATCGCCTGGAAGTAAGAACCAGCGGCAAGGGCCTCTACAACATCAGCCGGCAGGTGGAGAGTTGGGTGAACGGCCACAAACTCACCACCGGGTTATTGACTGTATTCCTGCAACACACCTCCGCTTCCCTCACCGTGCAGGAAAACGCCGACCCGGATGTGGTCTACGATCTCGCGGATTTTTTCGAAAAACTCGTGCCGGACAATCCTCGCCTGTACCGCCACGCCATCGAGGGCCCGGACGACATGCCCGCGCACATTCGCGCCGCTCTCACGATGACCCAGCTTTCCATTCCCCTTGTGGACGGAGAATTGGCGCTCGGAACATGGCAGGGAATTTATGTTTTTGAACACCGCGCCGCGGCCCATCGCCGCGGCGTCGTGCTCCACCTTGCCGGGGAATAACGCTACTTCACTTCGATCGTGTCCAGCGCCCACTTCGCGCGCGCAATTCCCACAATCATGACCTCGAGATCGTTCGTCCCTTCAAACGAATGGACTTCATTCAGGAACACCGGCACCGCATCTCCCTTCCGGATCGCCGCCGATTCCTTCCCCACATGCGCGACGCCCGCGCCGTTCATCACATAAAAGAACTCCTCGACGTTCTCGTGGCGGTGCCGCCCCAGGGAGGCCCCCGCGGGAATCACCATATGGTCGACATAAGACCAGTTGGTGTAGAAGACCTCCGGAGGCAGCGCCCGCCGGTAGCGGACCGTGCCCTTGCCGCCCAGCATGCCGTCGACAGGCTTGAGCAGTTCTTTGTCGAGATACATGCGAATGAAAACCGGTTTGGCATCCAGCGCCGCCCCCGCTCGATCGTCGTCCAGGTCCGTGTTGTCGTACTTCCCCTTGATGCTGCCCACGGCGATGTTCATCCATTCCACCGGCTTCGGCCCGGGGTTGTAAATGGCGTGTGAGTGCCCCATCCGGCACGGTGCGCCCGCGGGTCCCTTGAGCGTCGAAGTGCGGCCGTCAATCGTGAATTGGGCCTCGTTGTCGAAGATGACGAACATCTCTTCCATGTGATTGTGGAAATGATGGCCAATGCCGCCGCCGGGTGGAATGACGCCGCGGTGCAGGAATATGAGGTTCGTGCTGAACGTCTGGGCGTCGAACAGGCCCATGAAGTCCAACTCCCCCGCTCCGGCATGAACGTGAGGGATGGCTCGATATTTGGACGGGTCGGTGTGCGCAATGCGTGAGGCGAGGGACTCGGCCGCTTGCAGGGCTACCGCCGGAAGAAGGAACAGCAACAGAGTTCGCATGATTTCCTGACTATACTCCACGGCGTTGCCCGCCTGCGATACCATACGAACAACGGAAGGAGCTATCGAATGTCCATTTCCCGGCGGAAATTTCTCGAAACCACGGCCGTGACCCCGCTCGCCGCTCACCTCGCGCAAGGCGCGTCCGTCGACAAGCGCACCGGCATGCCAACCCGCATTCTCGGAAAAACCGGCGCGGCGGTCTCCTGCATCGCGTTTGGATGCGGCAGCCGCTTCCTGATGTATAAGGATGAACACAAAGCGCTCGAGGCAGTCAACCGCGCCATCGATCTGGGCATCAGCTATATCGACACGGCTTACGGTTACGGGGACGGCAAGAGTGAGACGCGTATCGGCCACGTCATGAAAACCCGGCGCAACGAAGTATGGCTCGCCACGAAAATCAACAAACGCAACGGCGATGAGGCCATGCGCGTCATCGAAGGCAGCCTCAAGCGCTTGCAGACGGATCATGTCGACCTGCTCCACATCCACAGCCTCACTACTCCCGAGGATCTCGCCGAAATCGAGGCCAACGACGGGGTTCTTAGAGTGCTGTACAAGGTGAAGGAACAGAAGATGGCCCGCTTCATCGGCATCACCAGCCACAGCGACCCTCATGTGCTCAAGACCGCCCTCGAGCGCCACGAATTCGATTGCACCCAGATGGCTCTGAACGCGGCGCGGGTCGGAATGCGGAACGCTCCCGGCGGCATGGCCATCAACCCCATGCGCGACAGCTTCGAGGCGCTTGCCCTCCCCGTGGCGAATCGCAAGAACATGGGCGTGATTGCGATGAAGATTTTCGGGCAGGAGGGCCTTGTCGGAAAAGCGCCCATCGAAAAACTCATCCGCTACTCGCTCTCTTTGCCGGTTGCCGCCGCCGTGCTGGGTATGCCGAAAATCGAGTTCATCGAGGAAAATATCCGCATCGCAAAGTCATTCCAACCGCTGCCAAAGCGCGAAATGCAATCCCTGCCGGCAAACCTGCTGCCGCAGAAGGCCGAGTTGGATCGCTTCTTTGCGAATCACGTCGACGCCTGAGGGCAGGGGCGGCGATTACAGCAGGGGACGCAGCGCCTGATCAAGATCGGCCATCAGGTCGTCCGCGTTCTCAATCCCGGCGGAAAGCCGCAGCAGGTTAGCGGGAGTCTTGCTCTTCGGCCCCTCGACGGATGCGCGGTGCTCGATGAGGCTGTGCGTACCGCCGAGGCTGGTGGCGCGCGTGAAAATACG
>JADLBG010000705.1 GCA_020847895.1 Bryobacterales bacterium | reverse complement strand
GGCATCCTTTAATAAACTTACAGGAGTCTTGTTTCATGGAAGAGTCCATTGCCCAGGATAAACTGGTCGAATTCATCCGGGACGCCTCGTGCGGCGTTTTCCAGACAATGCTTGGTCTCGAACTCAGCCCGCTTGCGGAGTACACGGAGGTGGATCCGGCGCCGACGAATGCGGGCATTCTCTCGCTTGTGGGTTTCGCGGGCACGTGGGCCGGCACGGGCGCATTCATCTGTTCGGTGAAGATGGCTTGCCGCATTGCGGATGCGTTGTTCCTCAGTGAACATGAGAGCGTGGAGGAGGAAGTGCTGGACGCGGTGGGCGAGATGACGAACATGATTCTCGGCAACGTGAAGACGGAACTGGAGGAGATTCTTGGTCCGATGGCGCTGAGCATTCCCACGGTGCTTTTCGGTCACGATTTCATCAAACGGAATCAGGGCAAGCACGAATGGACAGTAGTCCCCTTTGATTTCGAGGGGGAGCGGATTGAAGTGCAGGTGTGTCTGTCTCCCAACCAGCAGAATGAGCATGCCAGACACGCTGCGAAGCCCCATCTTGCCGGTGTGTGACGTTGGCCCGCGGCGGCCCATCGTCGGAGGCGCCGGCTCAAGCGGCGGTGGAGTATCTGCTGGTCCGGGTGGGGTCGCAGGAGTTTGCGGTTCCCTGTTCCCTGGTCCGGCACCTCTGTCCGCATCCAATACTTCTGCCTGTACCCGCCGCTGAAGAGTGGTTCGCCGGGATGCTGCCACTGGGCGGTGAAGCCGCGGCGGCCGTGGACCTCCGCGTCCTATTCTCGCTGGCTGCCACCGGACCGCCGCTTTGTGCGGTGGTTTTTGAACCGGAGCCCCCCATTCCGGGCTTACCCCTGCTTGGCATCCTGGCGGACAAGGTTGTCGACAAGGTTCGAGTCCGCCCCTCTGATGTGGTGCCCCCGCGGCACATGTCCCGCCCCTTCCGCAGGTTTGTCCGTGGAACTTGGCATGGCCGCTCCCGGCCGGTCTACCTGATGGACCTGGACGCCCTTGCGGCTTCCCTGCCCTTTCCTGCCTTGCAAGACGAACCGAATCCCGCGCACGGGCTATGAACAAAAAGCATGTTTTGGGCGATGATACAGAAAGTCCACTTTTTGCACGTTCTAAAATGGCAGTCTGAATGCGGACATGACACCCACGCGCTGGCAAAGAGTCGAAGAACTGTTTCATCAGGCGGTCCACCTCCCTCTGGCGGAGCGGGATGAATGGATGCGGGAGGCCTGCGCCGGGGATGAGAGCCTGTTGCGCATGGTGCGGGAGATGGTGGACGCCGACAGGGACCCCGAGGCAAAGGAACAGATTGCGAACATGATCGGCGGCGCGGCCTCGATGGTGGCGGACGAGGACGCGCGATCGATGCCGGCACGCATCGGAGCCTATGAACTGAAGGGGGAGATCGGCTCGGGCGGCATGGGAAGAGTCTATCTTGCGACGCGCGCCGACGATCAGTATCAGAAGCAGGTGGCGATCAAGGTGGTGCGAACGAGTCTGGCCTATCCGGCGTCGAGGGAGCGATTTCTTCAGGAACGGCAGATCCTGGCCACGTTAGACCACCCCTTCATCGCGCGTCTGCTGGACGGCGGAACCACGGCTGACGGCCGGCCGTACCTGATCCTCGATTACATCGAAGGCGAAATCATCACCCGCTATTGCGCGGAGGCGAAGCTCAGCATCCAGGACCGCTGCCGCCTGTTCATCAAGGTGTGTGAAGCCGTCACTTACGCCCATCAGAACCTCATTGTCCACCGGGACCTGAAGCCTGCCAACATTCTGGTGACGCGGGATGGTGTTCCGAAGCTGCTCGATTTCGGCATCGCCAAACTGGTGGGCGACGATGGCAAGCGCGACGCCACCACACGCGCGGCTTACGGCCTGATGACGCCGCAATACGCCAGTCCGGAGCAGGTGCGCGGGCAGGCGGCCACAACGGCCACGGACGTTTATTCGCTGGGGGCGATTTTCTACGAACTGCTCTCCGGCTCGGCGGCGCACCGCTTTGAAACCTACTCGGCTACGGAACTGGTGCGGGTGATCTGCGAGCAGGATGTGGAGCCGCCCAGCCGCCGGTCGGGCGAGCGGATTCCGCGCGACCTCGACAACATTGTGCTCAAGGCGATGGGGAAGGATCCGCACCGCCGGTACGCCTCGGCCGAGCAATTGGCGGAGGATATCCGGCGTCACCTGAACCGCCTGCCTGTGCTGGCCCGCGGCAACTCGGCCATGTACCAGCTTGGACGGTTCGTGCAGCGCCAGTGGATGCCGCTGGCCGCCGCCGCCGCCATTGTGGCGACGCTCTCCTTTGCGCTGGCGGCTTCGCGCAGCCAGGCGCGGCTTGCGGAGAATCTGCGGCAAGCGGCTGTCCGCGAGCGCGACCGCGCGGAGGTGGAACGCCGCCGGGCGGAGAGCGCGGCACGCGAGGCTCTTGCGCAGCGGGCGGCCGCGCTGGCCAGTTCGCGCGAAGCCAATGAGCAGCGCGGGCGCGCCGACCGGCGCTTCGAACAGGTGCGGAATCTGATTCAGCGGTTTCTTTTCGACATCGATACGGCTGTCGCTGACCTGCCCGGAACAAGCGCGGCGCGGCGCGTGGTGGCCAAGACCGCGCTCGAATACCTCGACGGCATGGTGAGCGAACCGGGGCTCCATCCGGGTCTGCAACGCGAACTGGCGGTGGCGTATGAGCGCGTAGGCGAATTGCAGGGCAGCCCCACGAAACCGAGTCTCGGTGATCTCACAGGCGCCCTGCGCAGTTATCAGAAGGCCCTGGCCATCCGGCTGCGCCTGCCGCACGATTCCGTCCAGGCGCGAACGGAGCTTATCGGGCTGTACACGAATATGGCGGTGGCGCAAAAGATCCTCACCAGCTACGAGGATTCCATGAAAGTGTATGACGCGGCTCTGAAGCTGTACCAGCCGGGCGACCCCGCCATGGATTTCGCGATTGCCGATATCTACTACCAGCGCGGGTCCTTACGGGAAAACAACGCCTTCACCAAAGAGGCGCTGGAGGACTTCCGCGCCGCATGGCAGATATTCGAAAAGCGCGCCGCGGCCGATGAGCAAAGCGCCCGGGCGCGCAACGGGAAGGCGCTGGCGCGTTACCAGATAGGCGCTCTCGAGTGCCGGATGGGGAATTATGCGGGGGGCCTGGCGGACCTGCGCCAGAGTGTCGGCGAGATGACGGAGTTGACACGCCTCGACCCCTCGAATGTCCACAGGAAGCGCTATCTGGCCGTCTTCCTGCGGGCCTATGGCAACAATGTCGGAGACCGCCAGGCGGGGGCGCACCGCGATCTCGCCCAGTCGCTTGCCCACATGAAGCGCGCCCTCGAGGTGAACAAGCAACTCGCGGATGCCGATTCGGCCAACCAGGTGGCGCGGCGGGACTATATTCGGGCGATCGGCTCGGTGGCGCGGGTTCACAGCCTGGGCGATGAATGGGAGCCCGCGGTGAAGACCTTCCGCCAGGCGCTGGATCTCATGGAGGAAGTGCGGAAACAGGCGCCGGATGACCGGCAGGTGCTGGGGGATTGCGGCTATTATCTTCTCGAACTGGCCACGGCGGAGACTTATCTCAAGCAATACACGCCTGCATCAAAGCACTTCCGGGACGGCATCGCCATTTTTGAGAGACTGCTCGCACTTGGATCGAAGAGCCGCTTCCATCACTTCAATATTGCCCTTGCCACTCGCAAATTGGGAGACATTGCCGCCACACAGGGGGATACGGCACAAGCCAGGACGCGCTACGCGCAGGCTTTGCAGGTGTTCAACCAGCTGATCCAGGAGGATTCCAAGACAACCATGTTCCCGTGGCAGCGCGACGAAACGGTGAAGGCCATCGCGGAGTTGGAGAAGAGCAAGTAGGGCCTTCGATCCAACCGGTCAATGCGCGCCGGCGCTTGACGTACGGAATTCGTACTGCTGAATCTCCATTGCCGCCTTGCCCTGCTCGAATCGCACCACGCGCCCGCGCGCCACCAGCTTCAGGGCGCACTTGTTGTTCAACTGCGCGGGCCAGTTGATGGAGACCTCGAGACGGCGTCCGGGAATGAGCAGCTTCTCGGTGGTGAACAGCACTCCGTTGCTGCTGATGTTGATGGTGGAGCCAACGCCGGTCTCATCGCCGTTCTTCTTGCTGATGATCTTGTACCGCACCTCGCGCTCGATGGGGAAACGGTCCGCCGCGCGGCGTTCATTCTCTGGTTTGTTCGATAGCGTAGCCATGATCATTGTCCGAAGCGTTTCTGCAATCCCAGGATGCGGCGAGGGACTTGCGGGGGCAATGGTGAATTAGGTGGATTTACCGACAGTACTCTAGTACAAGAAAGTACCAGCGGAGGTATCGCATCGTGTTTGGAGTATCATCCATATATGCACAAACGCGCTATTTCCCTTTTCCTGTTTCTGTCCGCTTTCTGCGCCGGCTCTTTTGCCGCCGACAAGAAGGTGCTG
>JADLBG010000704.1 GCA_020847895.1 Bryobacterales bacterium | reverse complement strand
GGATAGAGGAGATAGGCATAGTCGTTCTGGATGGAAGCGAACTTGATTCCGTAGACGGGGCTTTCCTCGGTTCCCGAGAGGCGGCCGTCGTATTGGAAATTGAGAACAGCCGGTTTTCCCTTGGGAAGGGGATCGTTGAAGCTGAGGTGGAGAGTATAATCCTGCTGGGAGCGCGAGGTGGGCACCTGGTGGCCGCTTTCGTCGGTCACCTGAGAAACATTCAAGGCATTGTTCAGCTCAAATACGAGCCCCGAGATGCGGTCGTCGAGCGGGGTGAACTGCATCCTGACTTTGGCGAACAGCGTTTGCGTGGCGGGGTTGATTTCGGCGTCGATGACGTACTTTTCGACGTCCACCTTGGCGCGCCGGTCCCGCTCCTGCGCAGGCGCGAAGACCGGTCCGGCCAGCATGAGAATGCCGGCAATTGCCGATGGAAGGATGGGGTAGATCCACCTTCGTTGCCACTGTTTCCTAACCCTGCCTGATGTGCTCATGGAAGAACTCTCTCACAATTCCGGCTGCCCGCTCGATGGGGTCCACATCGCTCGATAGCATTGCCGCCACTTCGGCCAAACCGCGGCGCATGGCTTCGCGCTCATTTCCTTCGTTGAGGAGGATTTTGGCTTCCCGAGCCAATCTCTCCCCTGTCATTTCATTCTGCATCAGTTCCGGCGCCAGCCCCCGCTCGGCGATCAGGTTCACCATGGAATAGTGGGGAACGCGAACGAGAAGGCGGCCCAACAACCAACTCAACCATGTGACCTTGTAGTAGGTAACCATCGGGATTCCCAGTAGAGCTGCTTCCATGGTAACCGTACCGCTGGCGGCCAAAGCGAGATCGGCGTGCGACAGAACGTCCCACGTTTCACCCTCAATGATTTGGATGGACGAGGCGGAAATCCGTTCCCGAAAAAAATCCTGAGCGCCGAATCCGAGGGGCGCGGCCAGTACAAAAGAGGCATCCATCTCGCGCCGCAGCCGAGTCACGGCGTCCAGGACAGGCGGAAGGTGACGGGCGATCTCGCCTTTCCGGCTACCAGGGCATAGGGCCACCATCGGGCGGCCGGCGGGGAGCGCGTGCGCGGCGAAAAACTCTTCCTTGCCCTTCCGCGGGCGAATCATACGGGCGAGGGGGTGGCCGATGTAAGAGGCGGGGACGCCCCGGCTGCGAAAAAAAGTCTCTTCGAAGGGGAATAAACAGAGAAGGCGGCTGATATCCCGCCGCATCTGCTTCACTCGCCCCTGCCTCCATGCCCACGCCTGGGGCGCCACCAGGTAGATTACGGGGATCCCCATCTTCCGCACCTTTGCGGCCAGCCGCAGGTGGAAATCCGGGCTGTCGGTGAGAATGACCAGGTCGGGTCTTTCCCGCTTGATGGCGTTTAGCAACGTGCGGAACTTGCCGTAGATGCGCGGCAGATGGTGCACCACCTCTAGCAGACCCACGACGCTCAGACTGCGGGCATCCACAAGGCAATCGACGCCGGCCTGCCGCATGCGCGGGCCGGCGCACCCGAACCAGCGAGTGGCGGGCCAGTCCTTCCCGAGGGCCTCAATCAACGCCGAGGCGTACAAATCACCAGAGGCCTCGCCGGCCGAGACGAAGACTTTGGAAGGATGAGTTTTGGCGGACTTCACTGCTCGCTTGCTACCATGGTAGCAACTCGATGTCCCAACTCGACTTGGCCCGGATGAGTGTGGCCGAATTCCTGGAGCGGTTCCGGCCCGAGATGGTGTCTCTCTCGGACACCTTCTCCTACTTTTTCGCCGGGCTGCCGTTGACTGAAGAAGACGTAAAGGAGTATCTGGAGGAGCCCATCGCGGCGCTGCCGCCGTCGATTGTCAAGTCGCTGCCGAAGGCGCAGGTGGTGCTGGTGCCGTTTCTCGAGCGGGCCAACGGAAAAGGGGGGAAGCGCCATGGGCAGATCCCTCCCGGGAGCCGGGAATTCATTCTTCTTGACAAGCCTGCCGAGAACAAAGCATGCACCCACGTCCACTATCGCGGGACCAACGGCGCCGATCTGGTTTTCGGAGTAACGGGCATGGATTTGGCGGACTACCACTACTACTTCTTTCATGAAATCGCCGCGCTGACGGAAGCTTCCCTGAATGAAGAGGTGCGGGTGGAATATCACGCCATGTTGGGGGATGAGTTGGGAGCGCATGTCCATGGCGAAGTGGACGAGCAGAGCTGGCATCTCAAACAGGGTCTGCGCCGCCGGAGCGCCAAGGTACGCCGTGACACGAAGGCGTTCCACGAATATGCGCGGCTGAGCTTCATCGACACGTTGACGCTCTACATCCACGGAATCTGCTGCGACATTGATGTGGAGACCGGGCCGCGGCAGTTGCCGAGCCGCATTCTTCGCAAGCGGCTGATGTGGCTCGAGGCGGTGTTTCCTCCACCCCAGGGGTACGCGGTGTTTCCGGAGGAACTGGAGGCGGGTCCACCGCCGAACGCGGAGCGGGCGTAGAGAAACGGCGGCCACACGAGATAACTGTGTCCTGAAACGCGCATCTGCAAGTGGTACGATTGCGGCCAGGAGATCTTACGAATGGATTCGCATCGCCGTCATTTTCTTCATACGCTGGCCGCCGCGCCTTTATTCGTTCCTCAACGCGCCTTTGGAGCCAATGACCGCGTCCGCTACGGACTCATCGCCACCGGCGGGCGCGGGCGCTATCTCAACCGTATTTTTACCAAGCAGGGGGCCGAATGCGCGGCGCTCTGCGATGTTTATGAGCCGCATCTCGAGATGGCGAAAAAGGATTCGCCGGATGCCCGCACCTTTGTCGAATACCGGGAGCTGCTTGAGTTAAAGGATATCGACGCGGTGGTGATCGCCTCGCCCGATCATCATCACGCGCCCATGTTGATGGCGGCTCTTTCGGCGGGCAAGGATGTTTATCTCGAGAAGCCGCTATCGAAGTCCATCGAGGAAAGCGGGCGCATGATCCACGCCGTACGCCAATCGAAGCAGGTGGTCCAGATCGGCATGCAGCGCCGCAGCGCGGAATCCATCCACAAGGCAAAGAAGCTTGTGGATGACGGGGTTCTCGGCCGGATTACAT
>JADLBG010000703.1 GCA_020847895.1 Bryobacterales bacterium | reverse complement strand
GTAACCTTGCCGTTCACTTTGATGATGATGTGATTGCCGTCGGCGATGATGTCCTGGGTCCACCAGGTGTCGTCGGGGACGAGTTGGTCATAGACCTTGACGAGGTTGTAGAGGGAACCGGTCTTGACCGGATCCTTGTGGGTGTTGTTTACCTGGGCCTCGTAGCCGTTGGGCCAGCCGGGCATGAATTCGGCGCGGAAGTACATGCCGGAATTGCCGCCGTGATTCAGTTTGACCTCGGCGCGGAATTCGCAGTTTTCGCACTGCTCGCCCATCCAGAAGAGGTGGCTGCGCTCACCGTCGCCGACGATGGCGCCGTTCTTGACGCTCCAGCTTTCTGGATTGTCGGCGGCCTTCCAGCCGTTGAGGGTCTTGCCGTCGAACATGGAGATCCATCCATCCTTGCCCGGCTTGGGAGCCTTGTCGGCGGCCAAGGCGAGGATGGTTGCTGCCGCGGTGAGAAGGGAAAGAAGAATCCACTTGGCTTTCATGAGTTTTGTTCTAATTCTGCGGTTTCAAACGTAACGGACACCACTTCAAACTGATTCGCTTCGAGACTGTCCCTGGTTTCGACGATGCAGTTCGCGGCGCGGACCGCGCCCATCACGTCAGCCTTGACGGAATCGAAGTGGCTGGCGGTCTCCGCATTGCAGGCGAGTTGAAGCGAGCCGATGGAGCGGCCAACGGAGACGCCGGATTCGCTCTTGGTTTTGTTCACCGTGCTCAAAGCGGAGATGGCTGTCTCAAATAGCTGGCCGGAGGCGGCGCCGGGAGCGGGCAGATCCGCCCCGGTAGGCCAAGGCGCGCGATGAATGCTGCGATGTCCCGTCTCTTCGGCGAAGGCCCAGGACCAGATCTCCTCCGTGATATAGGGAACGAAGGGCGAAAGAAGACGCAAGAGGATATTGAGGGCCAGCCGCAAGGCGGCGACAGCGGAACCGCGTCCGGCGGGGTCGGTTTCCGATCGCGACCGGGCTTTGACGAGTTCGAGATAGCTGTCGGTGAGCCCGCGCCAGAAGAAGCGCTCGATCTCGCCGAGCGCGTAGGAATGCTCGTACTTGAGGAACTGATCCGTGGCGCGCTGGACGAGTTGCCGGAGTTGGTCGAGGAACGCAAGGTCGAGAGGATGGGAAATGGGGTGCGGCTCCGCGGTTTGCATGAGGACGAATTTGCCGGCGTTGAAGAGTTTCGTCACCAGGCGCTTGCCCACCTTGAGGACGTTGGTGTCGAAGGCGGTATCGGTGCCGAGGCGCGCATTGGCGGACCAGTAGCGCACGGCGTCGGCGCCGTATTCGTCGAGCAGGTGCATGGGCGTCACGACGTTTCCCTTGCTTTTCGACATCTTCTTGCGGTCCGGGTCGAGCACCCATCCGGAGATGGCGACGTGATGCCACGGGACATCGGCCGCGTGGAGCCAGGCCTTCACAACCGTGTAAAAAGCCCAGGTTCGAATGATTTCATGACTCTGCGGGCGCACGTCAAAGGGGAAGAGGTTGGAGTGCAGTTTGGGATCTGTCATCCATCCGGAGGCGATTTGCGGCGTGAGGGAACTGGTGAACCAGGTATCGAAGACGTCGCCTTCGGCAACGAACCCGCCGGGCTGATTGCGCTGGGACTCCGTGAATCCCCGCGGAGCGGTTGCCATGGGATCGACGGGCAGGACTTCCGGCGCGGCGAGAATCGGATGGACGTAATCCGGATTGCCCTCATCATCGAGCCGGTACCAGCAGGGGAACGGAACACCGAAGTAGCGCTGGCGTGAGATGCACCAGTCAAATTGAAGGTTTTCCGTCCAGGTGCGGTAGCGGTGGCCCATGAATTCGGGGTGCCACTGGATGCGGTTGCCGCAGGAAATCAGTTCGTCCTTCTTGTCGAGCAGGCGGACGAACCACTGGCGGGTGGAGATGAACTCGAGGGGCTGGTCGCCTTTCTCGAAATACTTGACAGCGTGCTCGATGGGCTTGGGGGGATTGACGAGAGCATCGCCGAGGAGATGCTCCACCATGATCTTGCGCGCCTGTTTGGTGTTCTTACCCGCAAGGTGGGCATAGGCCTCGTTGGCAGCCGCGGGGTTATTGCTTTCCCATCCGGGCTCGCCGTAGGTGACGGGCATGAGCCGGCCGTTGCGGCCGATGATCTGGCGGTTGGGCAGGCCTTGCTCGCGCCACCAGCGGACATCGGTGGCGTCGCCGAAGGTGCAGACCATGAGGATACCGGTGCCTTTTTCGGGATCCGCAAGCTCGCTGGGGAAGATGGGGACCGGGGCGTGAAAGACAGGGGTGACGGCGCGCTTGCCGAAGTAGGGCTTGTAGCGCGGGTCGTCGGGATGGGCGGTGACGGCGACACAGGCAGCGAGCAGTTCGGGGCGGGTGGTGGCGATGATGAAGGTAGTGTCCGAGCCCTCGACTCCAAAACGGATGTCGTGGAAATGGCCGGCGGTATTGCGGTCCTCGACTTCAGCTTGCGCGACGGCGGTTTGGAAATCGACATCCCACATGGCGGGAGAGTCGACGGCGTAGATGTGGCCCTTCTGGTAAAGGTCGAGGAAGCTGTACTGGGCGGCGCGGCGGCAGCGCTCGTCGATGGTGGAATACTCCTGGCGCCAATCGACGGAAAGACCGATGCGGCGCCACAGGGATTTGAAGGCTTTTTCATCCTCTGCGGTGAGGCGCAGGCAGAGGTCGATGAAGTTCTGGCGCGAGACACTGACCGGGTGCTTTTCCTTGGCGGCGGCGTCCATATCGAAGTTTTCCGCGTAGGGGACAGTGGGATCGCAGCGGACATTGAAGAAGTTCTGTACGCGGCGCTCGGTGGGAAGGCCGTTGTCATCCCAACCCAGGGGATAGAAGATGTTGCGGCCCATCATACGCTGGAAGCGGGCCATGAGATCCGTATGGGTGTAGGAGAAGACGTGGCCGACGTGGAGAGAACCGGAAACAGTGGGCGGCGGCGTATCGATGACGAAAGACTCACCGCGGACACGGGTGGGGTCGAAACGATAAACGCCCCACGCCTCCCACTGGTTATCCCAGGATTCTTCGGCCTGGCGGGAATCGAAATGCTTCGGTAGTTGCGAAATATCCATGTACGTCGATAGGGATCGGAGGGTAAGCTTTCAGGGTATCAGACAGAGGGCTTAGAAGAACTCAGCGGAAGAGATGGCGACCTGGTATTCGGGGATCTCGAAGCGGTCGGCATCGGTGAGGCTGTTGTTACGGAAGATGGCGAAGGTCTTGTCCTGAGGGTTCACGATCCAGATGTGCGGGACGCCCCACTCCTGGTATTGGTGGAGTTTGGCGCTGATGTCGATGAATCTGTCGTCGGGGGAGATGATTTCGACGACGGCGAGGGGCGGGGCCGTGGGGATGGAAGCGCCTACGGAGACGCCTTCAAAAATAGCCACATCGGGAATCCGGAAGACGGAAGGAGCGAGTTGATGACGAAGCTCTGTGCGGGCGAAGATGCGGATCCCACGCTTTTTCAACTCGTATACAATCTCGACAAAGCGGACTTGAACGGCACTATGTTCCTCATTGGGCATCGTTCTCTCCAAGATCTCCCCGTCGACGTACTCGGAGTCCGGACCTTCAAAGGTCATGTGGAGGTACTCTTCCGGGGAGACAAGCGCCCTGGTGGACATGACCTTATGCTAGCGCATGCCTGCGCTCTCCGCCTCGGCGGTGTTACGATATGCGGCAATGACCGCAAAGGCCATCGAAACCGAGTTTCAGCACTTCTTCAGCGGGATGAGCCTCATCGGTTGGATTGGCCATTTCCTGGCCATTGCCTTCTTCGGCGTGGCCGTGCCGCTCAAGCAGGGGCTCGATTTCCTGGATGTGATGCTGCTGCTTGCCTACGCGTGCCTGCCGTGTCTGTTCGCCGCGCCGCTGGTGGCGGAGAGCGTGGCAAGCCGGAAGGCGCAACCTCCGGCGGATGGCTACCAGGCGCAGGTGATCACGCCATTTCTGTTTGCGACCTTGTGGAACGCGTTGATCCTGGGGTCGGGTTTCTTCACTGTGAATGCGGTGAACTGGCACGGGCGGGTGATTCTGCCTCCGGCTTCAGTATTGGTGAATGTAGGGATTCTCAGCTTGGCGGCTACGCTGTTCGCGGCGGCGGTAACGGGGTGGTTGTCGCTGAACGTGGCAACACCATCGCTGGCGAAGGCGCACTCGCGGCGGCTGTTTCTACTGCTTCTCGTGCTGGTGCTCATGTGGGTGCGGCTTGCGCCGAACACCTGGAAGCGGGTGGTGGAGAATCGCCTGATTCCCGGAGAAATCAGCTTCGTCGTGCTTCCCGTGGCCTTGCTGTTGACGGCGTTGGGAGTGCTGATCATCCGCGCGGGAGCCCGGCGGCGGGCGGAAGACGCCGAGGGGCCGCTGCTCAAGCTCGACTAAGGGCCCGGTGTAACTGGCTATACTGGACAGTTCGAAGCTTATGAAAATTACTGCCCAGGCTCCGTGCCGTGTGGACCTCGCCGGCGGCACGCTCGACATCTGGCCTCTCTACCTCTTCCACGCGCATGCGGTGACGGTGAATTTCGCGGTGAATCGCTTTACGTATTGTTCTGTTGTCACGCATGACAATCCCTCGATTGTGCTTCGCTCGCTCGATTTGAAAGGCGAAGAATCCTTCGCCTCTCTCGATGCTCTGCAAAGCGCCCGAAAGTATAAGCTGCCCTTGCTGGCCTATGTGGTGGATTTTTTTGCTCCGCGGCAAGGCTTCGTGATGGAGACGAATTCGGAAGCGCCGGCCGGAGCGGGTATCTCGGGGTCTTCCTCACTGATCATCAGCATTGCGTCGGCGCTGAACAAACTGACCGGGTCGGGGTATTCCCTCGAGAAACTCCGGGAGATCGCGCAGAACAACGAGGCGCGCATTATCCGCGTGCCTACGGGATGTCAGGACTACTACCCGGCGATGTACGGCGGCGTGAGCGCGGTCGAAATGGACTGTGCGGGCATCCGGCGCAAGCCGATTACTGTGGACCTGGAAGATTTCAACCAGCGCATCGTACTGGCTTATACGGGCGAACCGCGCAATTCGGGCATCAACAACTGGGAGGTGAACAAAGCGCACATCGACGGCGACAAGACAGTGCAGCGCAACTTCCAGCGGATTGCCGACATCGCGAATGCGATGCGCGGGGCGCTCGAGAAGAGTGATTGGACGGAAACAGCGCGCCTGCTGCGGGAAGAGTGGGCCAACCGCAAGAAGAACGCGCCCGGGATCACGACTCCGCTGATAGACCGGCTGGTGGAGAAAACGCGGAAAGCCGGGGCGCGCGGGGCAAAAGTCTGCGGGGCAGGCGGTGGAGGGTGCGTCTTTTTCCTGGTGGAGCGCGGCGCCAAAGAGCGGGTTTCTCGAGTGATCGAGGCGGAGGGCGCCACCGTGCTCCCCGCATCTGTCGCGCCCAAGGGAGTGCGCGTCAAGGCGAGCACCGCCTGAGAGCATGCAACCCGCTACTCCCCCTGCTCCCGGACCGCCGGCCCCATCCAAGCTAGGCGTGCTCTTGCGGGTTGGCATTTTCGCCTTCATCGAGATTGCCGGGATGGTGGTGCTGGCTCCGTTGATGTATCCGATTGGCGGATACCTGGTGTCGGCGGCGCTGAGCACGTTCGCGGCGGCGGCGATAGCGAACACCATTGCGCTACGGGTCTATGAGCGCGGGCATCTGGCGGATGTCGGGCTGGGCTGGGGGCCGGCATCGGCGCGGAACCTGTTGCTGGGGCTGGCGGGAGGAGTCGGATCCGCGTTGCTGGTGATGGGGCCTCCGCTGCTGTTAGGGCTGGCGCGGTTCGAGCGCGCGCAGGGCTGGGAATGGAGCCCGGCGAGCGCTCTGTTCCTGTGCGTGGTGCTATTATTCGGGGCCATCGGAGAGGAACTGCTGTTTCGGGGATACGGCTTTCAGGTGCTGCTTGGGAAGATGGGGGTATTCGCCACCATCCTGCCGGTGAGCGTGCTCTTCGGCCTGACTCACGCCAATAACCCTAACGCCAACAGCATCGGACTGATGAATACGATGCTGTGGGGGTTGCTGTTCGGCTGCGCCTTCCTCCGCAGCCGCGACCTTTGGCTGCCCATCGGGATTCATTATGGATGGAATGTAGCCCTCCCGTTCTTCGGGGTGAACCTCAGTGGATTTACAATGAATGTAACGGGCTATGCGCTGGTATGGGACGTGCCGGAGAAGTGGAGCGGCGGAGCCTACGGTCCGGAAGCCGGACTGCTGAACACCCTCGTTCTCGGCGTCTTGTTCTATGCGCTGTGGAAAGCCCCCGTTCAGCGCCAGGTGGCGTTCCTGTATCGCCCCGACGATGACGTGCCCGAAGAAGTTGAGGAGTAAGCATGCGCGCGCTGATCCTGACGGTTGTAGTGGCATTGCTCCCGCAGGCGGGGGCGGCCAGAAAATTGACGGATGATGAGCGGCTGGAGATCATCCGCGGCATGACAGCCGAGTTTGCCACGTTGAAGGGTCTGCTGCCGCGATCGAAGAAGCCTTTGCCGTACAACAGCGACGGGACCTGGGACAAGCAGAAGTGGGACGAGGCAGCCAAGGAGATGGGTCCTGCGGGGCGCACGGGCGATCTCATTCAAATCACGAGGGTGGAGATCGAAAGCGACAAGATCCTGCTCGAAATCAACGGAGGACTCAAGACCGGCCCGAAGTGGTATGAGCGGATCGAGGTGGGGATGGGAACCGCGACCACGCCGGTAGGCGGACGGATTGATCCGAAATTAGGCAGCAACATTGCGCTGCTCTTCCCGAAGGGTGTTCCACCGCTGGCGGCTTCCGACATCAAAAAGATGCTGCTGCCGTTGATGGACTTCGAGAAGCGCAGCGCCACGGAGCAGTATGTTCAAACGCTGCCGCCGGAGGTACAGAAGGCCATCAGCGAAGGCAGGGTTCTCGAAGGCATGGATCGCGACACGGTGATCCTGGCCATGGGCGGGCGGCCGCGTCTCAAATCCCGCGAGACGAAGGATGGAATCGACTACGAAGACTGGGTTTATGGAAACCCTCCAGGAAAGATGGTGTTCGTCACCTTCACGGGTAACAAGGTGACCAAAGTGAAGGAGACCTACGCCGGCCTGGGAGGCAGTACGGTTCCCGCGCTTCCTCCGCGTTAGCAAGAGTCCCAAAAAGAGTCAAGCGTAATCAGTAGCGGGTTTCTTTCACCTTCATGAGGTAAAACCGCGGGTTTTCACGCGTATCCAATTAAGAGGAACACATTAGATCCTCTCGGATGCATCCGTTTAACGTAAGCCACAACCACGGAGGGTATCAAGATGGACCAAACTGGAATACGCGTCACCGTGGAGCGGAGGGCGGGTATCCGATTTCCACTTCAGTTTCCGCTATCCTGCCGCTCTTTGGGCCGAGCCAGGAAACTGGTGGAGGGGACGACCCTGAATTTCAGCCGCCGAGGTCTTTTGTTCGCGGCAGACGACCCGCCCGGCCCAGGAGAGAAGGTGGAGGTATCGGTGGACTGGCCGACGAAAATCGACGGAGTCTGCCCGCTTAAACTGGTTCTGCAAGGGCGCGTCGTCAGGTCGTGGGGCCGGTATGCGGCGGTGCGGTTCATGCGCTACGAGTTTCGCACCCGCGGACGGCAGGCGATGACGCTGGCGCTCGAAGGCCGGGAGTGCCAGACCGCGACACCTGCCTGTTGATAAAATATTGGTGTTCCCTCACAAGGAGAATTACCAAATCAATGGCAATCAAAGTAGGTATAAACGGTTTCGGCCGCATTGGCCGTAATGTTGTCCGGGCTGGTCTTAG
>JADLBG010000702.1 GCA_020847895.1 Bryobacterales bacterium | reverse complement strand
GCTCGTCTTCTCCTCCTCGGTAGAACGCTGGACAATCACGCGGTCGTGTAGCGGGCGGAAATTCACTGACATAAAAACCTCTCTTCCAAGTAAGGGATGGGGTAGCGGATGCTTTTGCCGGCATTCCCGGCAGAAACCCAACGTAGGAAAGGATACCACGAAATCCCGGGCTACTCGGGCCGGCACTGGACCGGCGCGGCGCAAAAGGGAGGGTTAACCCCGCGCCTCGCTATCATAATCCCTGTATGGCGCTCGAGGACTACGCCAGGAAGCGGACGTTCGAGAAAACTCCCGAGCCCGCCGCACAGCCGCCGCCGCCTCTGACGGAAACGCGCGGTGGCGTGTTCTGCGTGCAGCGCCATCGGGCGCGCCGCCTCCACTACGACCTGCGCATCGAAATTGGCGGAGTGCTGAAATCCTGGGCCGTCCCCGAAGGCCCTTCCCAGGACGCTTCCGAAAAGCGGCTTGCCGTACACGTGGAAGACCACCCGATGCAGTATGCCACGTTTGAAGGCGTGATCCCGCCGGGCAACTACGGCGCGGGCAGCATGATGCTGTGGGATCACGGCACTTATGAGGTGATCGGGGATCCGGCGGCCGAAGGACAACTCGCGCGCGGAGATTTCAAGTTCCACCTGCACGGACAGAAACTGCGCGGCGGCTATGTGCTCGTCAGGACGAAGCAGAACAAGGGGCAGGACTGGCTGCTCATCAAAAAAAAGGATGAGCACGCCGTTTCCGGATGGAATATCGATCTCTATCCAAGGAGCGTGAAGACCGGGCGCGCGCAGGAAGAGATAGCCGCCGGTGTGGAGTCGGAGCTCGCGAAGATCAAGGGCGCGGTGGAAGCTCCTATGCCTGCTTCGCTATCGCCGATGATGGCGTTTGCCTCGCCCAAACCGCCTTCCGATCCTGGATGGCTCTTCGAAGTGAAATGGGACGGCGTCCGGGCGCTGTGTTTCGTCGAAGAAGGCGAGTTGCGCATGATCTCGCGCAATGGAAACCCGATGGACCGGCAGTATCCCGAGCTTGCCGTGCTGCCGCAATGCGTGAATGCCGATGCCGCCATTCTCGACGCGGAAATTGTCGCGCTCGATGAACGCGGTCTGCCGAGCTTCCCTCTATTGCAGCGGCGCATGCATGTGGCCGATACCGGCCACGCGGCCTCACTGTCGCGCGCCACTCCCGTCATCCTTTACGTTTTCGATCTCCTGTATCTCGACGGCTGGGATCTGCGAAAGGCGGCCATCGAGGATCGTAAGCGGCTGCTCGCATCTGTCTTAACGCCCAACGCGCGCGTCAAACTCTCCGATCATTTTGTCGATCAGGGGGAAGCCTTGTTTCACCTGGCGCGGCAGAACGGACTCGAAGGTATTGTCGCCAAGCGCCTGGGCTCTCCCTACGAATCGAGACGCAGTCCCAACTGGATGAAGATCAAGGTGACCGAGCAGCAGGAGTTCATCATCTGCGGCTACACCACCGGAGACCGGGACTATTTCAGCTCCCTGATCCTGGGGCTGTACGTCGGAGAAACGCTGGTTTACGTGGGCAATGTCGGCTCGGGGTTCGATCAGGCATCGCTCGAACTCGTCTATTCGAAACTCGCGCCGCTCAGGAACAATCGAATGCCGTTCCAGACCGAGCCGGACATGTTGCATCCACCGGTATGGGCGTCGCCGGAGTTGGTCTGCGAAGTGAAATTCTCCTCGTGGACAGAGGATAAGCGCCTGCGCGCGCCGGTGTTTCTCGGATTGCGCAACGACATCAGCCCGCGGGAGTGTGTCTTCGAGCATGCCTCTTCCGTCTCGGAGGTAAAGTTCCTGGCCCCGCCCCCGCTCCTCGCCGGTGCGAAGGACAAAGCGATTGTGGACGTCGAAGGCCGCCGCCTGACGCTCACCAACCTGAATAAAGTCTTCTGGCCGAAGGAAGGCTACACCAAGCGCGACCTCATCAACTACTACCACCAGGTGGCGGATCTGATTCTCCCCTACTTGCGCAACCGCGCCCTCTCCTTGAGACGCTATCCCGATGGGATCGAGGGCGAGTCGTTTTTCCAGAAGCAGGCATCGGAGCATTTCGCCGATTGGATGCGCGTGGTCCCCATCTACTCCGCCCACAATGAAGCGCCCATCCACTTCGTCTTTGCCGATGACCGGCCTTCGCTGCTCTATCTGGCCAACCTCGGCTGCATCGACCAGAATCCCTGGATGAGCCGCATCGGCAGCCTCGACCACCCCGATTTCCTGCTGATTGACCTCGATCCGCGGGATTGCGGCTACGAAAAAATTGTGGAGGCGGCCCAGCTTGCGCGCCAGAAACTGGAGGCCCTCTCGCTCGCCGGCTATCCCAAAACCACGGGCGGCGACGGGATGCACATCTACGTTCCCCTCGATCCGGTGTACACCTTCGAGCAGGTGCGGTCGTTCGCTGAAATCATCGCCCGCCTCCTCGCCGCCGAACGGCCCGATCTCTTCACCACCGTGCGCGCCGTATCCAGGCGGGAAAAGAACAAGGTCTACTTCGACTGGGCGCAGATCTCCACCGGCAAGACAATCTCCGCGCCTTATGTCTTGCGCGCCTATCCCGGAGCCCCGGTGGCCACGCCGCTCGAGTGGCGCGAAGTCCGGCCGGGGCTGACGCCGCGGCAGTTCCATTTGCGAAACGTGCTCGAACGCTTTGCCCGTCTGGGAGATATCTTCGCCCCGGTGCTCGAGAATCATCAGCGCCTTGAGCCGGCGTTTGAAAAGCTGGAATCGCTGGTTCGGAAGTGAGGCGCGGCAACGCCCGAGCGCCGCGCTATCCTGAGGAGAGGAGCACTGGGCCTTGTCGAGAGTTATCCTCCCTGCCGCGATTCTCCTCACGCTGTCAGGAGCCGCCTTTCTGTTCGCCTCCGATTGGAAGGGCAAGGCCTTTCCTGACTGGAGCGAGGATGCGGTCCTCCAACTGCTGACCGATTCCCCCTGGGCCAAGCCGCGAACGGTCCATTTCACATGGACGAAGCGCGGAGAGCAGCCGCTTACCTATAAGGACGTTCCCGGAGCCGATCACGGGCCGCAGGCGCCGGTCGGGAGTCCGGTGGGCGGTATCGGCGCGCCGAAACCCAAGATGCCCGATCGCGCGGACATCATCGTCCGTTGGGCCAGCGCGCTCCCTGTAAGGCATGCCAAAGCGCTCTACCGCCAGCGCGAAGCCAACCTCGATGCTTCGAAGCTCAATGCGCTCATTGGCGCGCCACCCCCCGATTATGTGCTGGAAATCTTCGGCATCCCCGCCCTCGTGGCCCACCAGGGAACGGACACCGTGGCGGCCGTCGTCAAAGATTCCGTCCACCTGCGCACGCGCGCGGGCAAGGACCTCCGGCCAACCCATGTCGAGGTCTCGCTTGACGGTATCAACCTGGATATCCAGGTCCATTTCTCCCGCAAGCATTCCATTCAACTCGCGGACAAGGAAATCGAAGTAACTGGCGATATCCAGGTGTTCGAAGTCAAAGAGAAGTTCAAAGTCAGCTCAATGGTGTATCAGGGACATTTGGAGATTTAAATCTCCACCATCGCGAAAACCTCACTCGCCGGTCTGCGCGGCGAAACCCCTGTAGATGATCAGCCCCAGAACCGTCGTCGCCGCGGCCGCTCCGAAGCCGGCGAGCGAACCCACTGGCCACCAATCCATTAGCCATCCCATGGAATTGCCAAGGTTGGCACAGCAGATGCCGAGAACTCCAGTGGCAAACGCGCCCCCGGTATCCTTGCTGGGCATCATGGCCTTTCCCGCCACCCCGATCACGATACCGAGGATCGCCGTCGCAAACACACTGATCATGAATACTCCTTCCCCAGAAAAAAGGGCTACTCTCCTGGATACTACTTGCTTCGCCCTTCTGTCAATCTTACGTCCACCTCTCGTAGACTCTGATGTCTAAAATGGCCTGAACCAGATCGGCTGCGGCTTGTTGCTTGGCTTGAGCGGGCGCGCCAGGCGCTCGGGGCGTGCTAGTTTGTACGCATAGCCGCCATCCCCATCCGAAACGCAGTCCACGATCTCGACCGACCCAACGATCTTCCCGCGCACCAGGGCATTGCCGAGTTCGTCGCCCGGCGTCAGCGAGGCGTATATGTAGACGCGCTCGCGGATATTCGTTGGCACGCTGCGATACTCCTTCCGCTTCTTGCCCTGAAGGATCTGCTCGGCGTAGGGCTGCCGGACGCTGATGGCGCGGATTGGCCTGGAGGTCGTGTTCACCGCCTGCTATCTTAGCGTCCGGCTCCCCCTTGACGAAGCCTTCGCTGCATCGCCTTCCCGCCGCGGAAACCTGGCGCTGTTCAATCGGTCTCCCTCGCGAAGGAGGTGCGGAGTAGCACCCGGGGCCTTCGCCTTCGAGAGTGCCGGGTTGTCCAATCTACGCAAATTGCGTATAGTGGGGATAAGACATGGCGGACACGCCGATGACAATCCTGGTGACTGGCTATCCGGGGAAGAACTAGGAGGACTCGATGAACACCAAGGCCAAGCGGCCGGCGAAGAAGACGGCGGGGCGCGCGCCGAAGAAACGGTCCACGGTCGGCGCGAGCATTAATAAGGGACTGGAGGAAGCGATCGCGTGGACGCGCGGCGAAAACGCCAAGGTTCGCGTCACGTTGGTCCACGTGCCCGATGTCGATGTGCGCGAGGTCCGTGCCAGGATGGGTCTCAGCCAGGCGCAGTTCGCGACGAAGTTCGGCTTCCCGCCGGCCACGCTGCGGAATTGGGAACAAGGCCGCGCGCGGCCGGATGCGCCGGCCAGGGTGCTGCTCGCGGTGATCGCCAAGCACCCTCAGGCGGTAGAA
The DNA here is from genome assembly GCA_020847895.1 of Bryobacterales bacterium. Taxonomy (GTDB): domain Bacteria; phylum Acidobacteriota; class Terriglobia; order Bryobacterales; family Bryobacteraceae; genus CADEFT01. The sequence continues at coordinate 1,449 of JADLBG010000702.1, read as the reverse complement.
GACGTCCTGGGGAAGGCGAGTTGAGTGGGTCAACTGCTAGACGACCGCCTCGCTGTGAAGCACGTCACCGCGAACCAGGTCCTTCTTTTTCACCCATGGAAACGCAGGCATGACAGCTGATGGCTTCGATATTTTCGATGTGTTCATCAGTCATTACGCACTCGAGAGTGCCATAGCTGAGGAACTGCAAAGTCACCTTCAGAATTGTTTCGGAGCAGACCTCATGGTGTTCCGGTCTACGGACCACTGGAGCATCCCCACTGGCGTCGGGCATCGAAAGACCGTGATCGGGGCTTTGCGCTCGGCGAAAGTCTATGTCCTGTTGCTCTCGAAGTACTCCGCGGTGCGACCTTGGGTGAACTTCGAGGCCGGCTTTGCCGAATCGATGTCTCGGCGAATCTTTGGGCTCTTGACCCGCGGAACGAAGCCGTCCGAAGTGCCTTCACCTCTACAAGAATTGCAACTACGGCCGCTCGATGAAAACGTGCTGAACGAGATCCTTTCGGCGATCCAGGGGCTCACTGGCAGAGTCCTCAACCAAGTGAACCCGACCGATTTTCTTGCTCGCCTCCGGAACGTGGAAGCGAAGATGGGGGATTGGGATCCACAGCGGAAGAAGATCCAGACAAGGCGCCGCCCAAGTTCTCCTTCCGTTACTTGCCTTCAGATTTTGCATCTCAGCCTGCACGCAGGAAGAGAAGGCCGCCTTCGCCGACACGATGAAGCGCAAGAGCCAGCTCACTTGGGCTCAACTCCGGCAGGCGCCACGCCATGGACTTGGCTTCGAAAAAATAGAGCGGAAAGCGATCCGCGCAGGCATTCCTTCCGTGGTTACGGCCGATGTAAATATCATCGCCTTCCGGTTTCACGGGAAAGCGCCGATGGTTGGTTTTCGGGCAGCCGACGGGACGTTTCATGTGATCTGGTTTGACCGCGGTTTCCAGCTTTACGATCACGGATAGAATTACGTTCGGGAGAGACGGCGCATGACTTCAGTGGACGTTCGAACGAAACCTGTTGGACGCTCTCGGCCTCGACCTTGTGGGTCCATGGGAGGGCGCGGGGCATCTCGTGGAAGTGCTCCCACAGCGACCTCTCGCTGGTACCTGACCGGATTCCAAGCCTAGCGTGAACTGATTCGCAAGTTATTGAGGGGTTGGTGGGCCCTGTAGGATTTGAACCTACGACCAACGGATTATGAGTCCGCTGCACTAACCGCTGTGCTAAGGGCCCTCTCCCTGTGCGAGCCTCCTTCAAGAATATCACCCGGGACGTGCCTCAAGGCTTAATCCGTGAGAACCGGTTGAGAACCCGGGCTCGAACTCGCGGGGACACGGTTTGCACCGTGTCCCCCCGGAACTGGCGGCTACCAGCCGATGTCGTACAACAGATTAAGAGTAAGGTCGTCGGGGTTCCGGACTCTCAATCCGATGTCGGAGTTGATGAAGG
>JADLBG010000701.1 GCA_020847895.1 Bryobacterales bacterium | reverse complement strand
GGCGACGTCTGGTCGTTTTGCCTGCACGATCTTGTCAACATCGCCGTACACGTCTGTCATCTTCGAGCCGGTCGCCCCATAGCCCTTTGCTTCAATAAGAATTACTGGCTTGTGACGGTCTGGGATGGCGAAATCGCACTTGGCGGTCTTTCCTCCGACTCCGGTGAACTGACAGCGGGGCTCGAACTTGTCGCTGAATACCTCGCGCACAAGGGACTCGGTGAAATCCTCCAATCCGCGCCCTCGTTTCTGCCCCTTGATGGCTTTCCCACGGCCGCTACGAAGGCGTTCGATGAGGATATCGCTCCACGTTGGCTCGAAATTCATGGCTGTGGTCATCGCGGCGGGTAAGTCGAGTTTGCCCAGCGCGGCGAGGAACCCGGCCCGGTCTTTCTTGAAGCGTGTGACCCCGTTCGGCCCTGGCAATACCTGGGCAAGACGGTCCTGAAACTCATCCTTCGAGATACCGAGGAACAGGTATGCGGCCGTGAATGCGGCGTCAAAATTCTCGTCAAACAGTTTGCCGGCATCTTCGTCAGAAAATGCCTTCTTGGCGGGAATGCTCTGAACCAGCGCCATGACCCTGGCGGCGTGCTCATCCTGCCATGGCGCTTCAAGCGTTGTGAGGGCCGCCGTAATTTCTTCGAGCTTCTGTTCGACAATATGCATTCAACGCCCCACGATCAGGTATTCATGCACCTCTGCGCGTGCAACGCCATCGTGAGTGCCGAAATGGTATCGGTGGGGCCTCTCGTAGGCCGTGACGCTCGCCTTGTACTTGCGCAGGAGCCATTCGAGTTCTTCCCTGTCAGGGAAGCCATTCGAGCTATACGAGAGGACGATGATACTCTCGCGGAATGTCTGGAAGAGCCGGTCGAAAGCATCAACGGCCTTCGCCCGGTAGCTGAATGGCGTGTACGGTTTTTCGATCTTCTTAACGCGCGTTTCCGGCATGATCTTGACACCTTGCCAGTAGCACGAGAGCCCTTCGAGGAAGTGGTACCGCTTCATGTAGCAGTTGTCGTCAGAGCGCGGCACGTAAGGTGGGTCGAGGTAGACGAGGTCGATCCCTTGGGGCTTGAGCTTGAACACGTCGGCACGGTTCACGGTGTGGCGCCGGCCGTTGTCGAAGACCACCCTGTTGAAGGTTTCGATCTGCTCAAGGAAATGCTCCTCGATCGAGAGCCGCAGGTCACGTCTCCCGTCGTCGTACCGGGAGAGGTTGCCGGAGACGGTGAAGACGCCCCTCGGCTGCTTCTTCAGACACGAGCGGATGAGCGCTGCCCGGGCGAGCGCCTGCTGATGCGGGTGCTCCAGCATCTCGATGTTGGCCGAGACGCGATCGAGGAACCGGAGGTCGCCGGGCGTATAGAAGATCCCTCCGAACGTCTCTTCTATAAAATGCGGCCCGCTTTGCCGTGGTGCAAGCAGCGTCTTCAGGGCCGGTCCATCAAGCCGGTGTTTGCTGTTCGCCACCGTCGCTTTAGCGAGAACGGCCGGGAAGTTTAGAAAGTCTGATGCCACGACACGTTTCCCCATGGCTTTGAGGAGGTACGCGACACATCCGCTCCCGACGAACGGGTCGGCGGCGGTGTCGAAGGGTAGGGTGCGCAGGACGCCGTGAATCCACGGCAGGAGGCGATGCTTCGACCCCATGTACCGGAGTTCCGGGTACTCGGCAACGCGCTCCGGTAGCGGGGTGGTAGAGAAGTCTTCGCGGCTGTACATCACGCGGATCCGTGGCTCGTCGTCAAAGAGGCTTGGCGCAAACATCTTCGCTCTTCTCATCGGCACACCATCATCCTCTGATTGGGGAAGGCTGATCACTATTTGACCACGGATTCCTCAGTGGTGCGCGGCGTGGCAAGTTCGCTCTCGGCGCGTGATGGCGTATATGGCCGGCGGGAAGGGTGACCCTCTTGTCAACCGTGGAACGTGGTTCCTGTAAACCCAACCCCAAAAACTCTGCGGCCTCCGCGCCTCTGCGCGAAATTATTTGGGTGACTTGCGTTCTAATTTTCTTTTCTTAATGAATTCAACTGTTTTCCACACACCATCCCCGCCCGCCCGATCGCCATAGGTTACCCTGAAGCCGGATAAAGCCAAAGGCCTTATCCAAATACATCTCAGCGAGAACTTCCCCATGCTCGGCTCTCTTTTCAACAAATCCCGCTCCCGCGCGCAAATCAACCGCGAAAACGGTCGCAAATCCACCGGCCCCAAAACCCCCGCCGGCAAAGCCGCTTCCAGCCGCAACGCTCTCAAGGAAGGCTTCTCCGCCTCCTTCGCCATCGTCGCCCCCGAAGACCGGCAATGCTACGACGAATTCCTTGCCGGCCTCCGCGCCGAACTCCAACCCGCGGGAGTCCGGCAAGAGGACCTCTTCCGCCGCATCAGCCTCGCCGCGTGGAACGTCCGCCGCATCGAAAAACTGACCTTTGCCCTATATGAGGAAACCGGCGCCGACCCGCTTGCCTCCGACGACTCTGCCATCACAGCCAAACTCGAGCGCTACACCCGCCACCAGACCCTCAATGAGCGCTCCTACTACCGCGGCGTGAAACAACTCGGTCTATTGCAAAAGGCACGCACTGTTCCATCCCCCGTGCCGGACCCGGAAGAAGAGCAAAGCCACTCCACCGCCTACACCTCTCAACCCGCCGCGGAGAGCCCCGAAGTGCCTGATTTGCAAAATGACAAAACGAAGCCTGCCGAAAACGCCGAAATCCTCCCCGAAAACGGGCCGGCGAACCAAGCCGCCGGCGATTCCCGCGGGCAGGACCCGGATTCCGGCCCCAACCACCTGCTCCTCATCGTCAAATGAGCAGCCTAGCGAAGTTGCCGGATCCATTCGCTCAACAGCCGGATCCCTGCTTCATCCACCCGGTTCGTACTCGTGGGCGGCATCTGCCCTTGTCCCCTCAGGTCCATCCGGTGAAGCAAAACAGAGCGCCCGGGATCGCCGGGAGCAATGAGACGCGCGTTGGCAATTTCGAACGTCTCATGGATGGGCGGCTCATTCAGGATGCGGGCTTTGGAAAGCGGTGTCGTGTAGCCGAGTTCCATCAGCGAATTCCCCCCTCCATCGGCCACATGGCAAATCGAACAGTTCACCTGAAGATAAGTCTTCACCCGCTTTTCCAGGGCAGCGGAACGCTCGAAAGGATCAGGATAGGCCGGGTAGGCCGCGGGCGGCTTCACCAATGGCTTGGTAAACAGCCCGATGTGCGAAAAAGTCCGCAGTTGGTTATCCTCCACCGCCGCGTATTGATGCGTCCGGTTCATCTGCGGCGTGGTGAGGCCCAGCGCGAAGCCCGCGGCGCGCGAGTGGCAGAACATGCATTCATTCCGGCTGGGGTAGTGCCATTGTTGCCTGCGCGCCGTGCCATCGCGCTGCTTGATCACGTAGGTCCGGTCCGTACCCTTGGCTTCCACCAGCGTGGCATCCGTCTGCTCATCGTTCCACAGATAGCTGTATCCCACCCAGCGGTCCAATTGTTTCACCACGATGCGCGTCTCGATATGCCTGCGCGACGCCGGTTTGCCTTCCTCCATCTCGAGCGAAAACGATTTCACGGTCACCGCCCCATCCCCGAACTCCCATGCCCCCGACTCGCGGAACGTGACCTTATCATCACCCGGCACGGCGAAGAACCGCTCTTTGTATGCTCCGTCGGACCAGAAGGAAGCATTGATGGAATACGGGATCACGCCCGGCGCCGTCTCATGACGGGCCACGGAAGTAAACAGGCCGGTCTCGCTGAGTTTGCGCGGAAACGGCGGATGCGGCGTGGCAGAGGGCTGGCGCTCCAACTCGAAAATAAATCCGCGGTCGTAATCCACCGCATAAAAGGATCCATCACGGGCGACACCGAGGCTGGCCATCCTGACGTTGCTGTCCACCAGTTCCTCGTGCCACGTCACATTCTTCGCTCTGTGGTCGTAACGAAGGCCCCACATCTTGCCGTACTGATAGTCGCCGTAGACATACACATCGCGCAGTTCCGGAAACTTCGCTCCCTGGTAGACGTATCCGCCCGTGATGCTGCGAGCCTCGGTGTGGTGGTGCTCCACCACCGGAGGCACAATAGGCGTCGGTCCGCGCTTGCTGTTGGGATGAAAGGGGTGGCTCCCCTCCATCACGCTCCAGCCGTGATTGCTCCCGCGCTCCACCAGTTCGATCATCTCGTAGATGTCCTGGCCCACATCTCCCACCCAGGGCTGCCCCGTTCGCGGATCGAAGCTGAACCGCCACGGATTGCGGAACCCATAAGCCCAGATCTCCGGGCGCGCGCCCGCGACGCCTACGAACGGGTTGTCCTTGGGAACGGAGTAATGCCGCCCGCCGTCGGGATGATCCACATCGAGCCTCATCATCACCGCGAGCAGGTCATTGAGCCCCTGCCCCGTCCCGTTCGGATCAGAGCCGCTCGTGCCGTCGCCCGTCGTGATGTACAGATAGCCGTCCGGTCCGATAATGGCTTCCCCGCCATTGTGGCCTCCGCCCGGCCATTCGATAATAATCACCTCCGAATCGGGCCTCACCCGCGGAGGATTGCTCCCACGCTCCACCTGGTAGCGCGAGACGCGGCTGTTCTGCGGCCCCTTGATTCGAGGGTCAATATGGCTGAAGACGTAGACGTACCCGTTTCCCTTGTACTTGGGATGAAAGGAAAACGCCGAAATGCCTCGAGGGATGCTCAGAAAGAGATCTTTTTTTCCGCTTGGGTCCCCAGGCAGGAAGCTATAGATTTTGCCCGGAGAGTATTCCGCCACCAGCAGCCGCTCGGAGACCGGATCCTGCGCAATGTAGACCGGATGGTCAAACGTCACCCGGGGGAAAGCGCGGGTGAGGCGGTACTTCGGCGGCGGGTCGGGGGAACCCACAATGCGAGAAGTGAGCCATGGAGTCCGCTTTTCCATGCCGAACGGCCGCTGCTGCGAATGGGCCGGACGCGCGCTGATGACCAGGGAGACCGCGATGGCGGTGGCGGGAAGGAAACTGGACCGGAAGATCATGGAATGATTGCTAGTATACTTCGTGTATGCATCATGGCCCAGCGCCGTGCCCTGCGTTCACCTAGACAGGAGACCCAATCGAGATGTTTCTCGCTGATTTGACCTGGCCTGCCGTCCAGGCCCTGAACCGCAATCTGCCCGTTGCCATCCCCATCGCCGCCGTCGAGCAGCACGGCCACCACCTGCCCGTCTATACCGACAGCCTGCTGCTCGGCGAGGTCGTGCGCCGCGCCGAACCCGCCGTCCGGGACCGCGCTCTTTTTGCGCCCCTCCAATGGCTTGGAAATTCCCACCACCACATCGACTACCCGGGAACCATGTCCGCTTCGCCTCGCCTTTATCTGGACCTGCTCCATGATCTCGCCGAAAACCTGCTCCGCATCGGCTTCCATCGCATCCTCTTTCTCAACGGGCACGGCGGCAACATCATTCCCTGCAAACAGGTGGTCTTCGAACTGCGCCAGAACTACCGCGCCCGCGCCGATCTGCTGTTGCTGTTCGCCTCATACTGGGACCTGGCCAAACCCTTCGAGGAGCGGGAGGGATTCACCCAACACGCAATGGGTCACGCCTGCGAGTGGGAAACATCCATGATTCAGAGATTGGCGCCGCACCTGGTGGCGGGCGACGTTTCGCAACTTCAGACAGTGCCTTTCGGCGATGGATTCGCTCCCGGCTATCGCGGGTGGATTACCAAAGACCGCACGCCCACCGGCCACATCGGCTCTCCCGAACATGCAAACCCCGAGAAGGGTGAGTTCCTGTTCAACAGCTTTTCCGCCGGAGTAGTGAAGTTCCTCGCTCAGATGGAGACTTGGGACGGCAGGTGCTGGTCTTGACGAGCACGGAACCACAGGTAACCGCAACCAGTTCGACCTGGAAGTGGTGGGTGTGCACGCTGCTCTTATTCGCGAGCACCATCAACTACATGGATCGCATGACGCTCGCCAGCGTCTCCCGCCGCATGATCGACGAACTCCACCTGAGCAAAGCCGACTACGGCATGGTGGAGCAGTATTTCGGTTATGCCTTCGCCTGCGGCTCCATCCTTTTTGGCCTTATCGTGGACCGCGTCAGCACGCGCTGGCTGTATCCGCTCATCCTCTTCCTGTGGTCGGTGATGGGAATCCTCACGGGCTATGCCGGACACGGCGGGCTGATCGGAACCACGCTCGCCGCCATTTGGGCGCCCGCGCAGGCGTTGACCGGCGTCGCCGCGGCGTTGGGCAGTTTGCTGGTCTGCCGCACCCTGTTGGGATTCTTCGAATCAGGCCACTGGCCGTGCGGCATTCAGACCACCCAGCGGCTGCTCGATCCCAAGGACTGGACTCTCGGAAACAGCGTTCTCCAGAGCGGCGTTTCCATCGGCGCCATTGTCACCCCGTTCATCATCAACGCCATGCTGACAGATGCCGAAGGAAGCTGGCGCATGCCCTTCACCGTCATTGGCCTGGTCGGCATGCTCTGGGTCGGAGCCTGGATGATCACCATGAGCGGCAGAAGCCTCGATGCGCCCGCGCCTGCCTCCGCGGGCCCTGTTCCCGAAAAGCAGCCGTGGATCGTCTCCTTCCGCCGCCTGATGGGGGATTACCGTTTCTGGCTTCTCACCGTGGTCGTCTGCTGCCTCAATGGAACATGGTCGATGTACCGCGTTTGGCTCCCCTTGGCGCTTCAGGACAAAGCAGGTCTTGCCTTCACCGAAGATCAGACCCTGGGACGCATCCTGCCGGTCTACTACATCTGCACCGACATCGGATGCCTGCTCGCCGGGGTGGCCAGCGTCTGGCTGCACAAGCGCGGCCTTTCCGTGCTGAGGGCGCGGCTGATGGTGTTCACTGTTTGCAGCATTATGGTCATGCCCGCCATGGTGTTGCCCATGCTCGCGCGCGGCGAACTGGCCATCCCCGGCGTCCCGCCAGCCTATGCTTCCATGACGGTCCTGCTTCTTATGGCGGCGGGAAGTTTGGGAGTCTTCCCTTGTTACTACTCCTTCACTCAGGAGTTGTCGAAGGAGCATATCGGACTGGTGACCGGTCTTCTGGCGTTCGTGGCTTGGGTGATCCCTTCCAGCCTGCAGAAGCCGCTCGGAGCCTACATTGACAAGACCGGGTCTTATGATGTGGCCTTCCATGTGGGCGCCTGGCCCTTGATCATCGCGGCGGTGCTGCTGTGGGCGTTCTGGGATATGAACTGGACGCGGCGGGCGCGGAGTTAGCTCGCGCCATCCCGCCGCTTGGCTCACGGCACGCTCAAAAGCTGAATTTCAGTCCGAACTGCATCACCCGCATTGCCGCCCGAAGGCTCCGGATCTCGCCCACGCGC
>JADLBG010000700.1 GCA_020847895.1 Bryobacterales bacterium | reverse complement strand
GAACCGGCGCAGCATCTTTTCGAACGCATCGAGCGGAAGACCGAGTTGCACGGTCCCGATGGGCACCGGAGCCGACAACAGGCGGATCGATTCCCCTCCCGCTTCGATGGTTTCGATCTTGCCCGGCTCAGGCAGGGAAGAAGCACCTGCAAGCGGCGCCCATTTGCGGCTCGCCGGGGATTGCACCAGCCAGCGGCCGCGCGGATCGGCAATACGGTAGTCCGTGCCCGCGGGCAGGAAGGCCGCGGGCTCCGCCAGTTCCTCGAGCAGCGGGCCGCCGTTTTCGCGCATCTCCATTTCGAGGTAGCGGCGCAGGGCGACCAGGCGCGAGCGCAGGTCCTGATCCACCGTACGGTAAATGCTCTCGCGAATGGTCCACCACACGCCGGCGCCCGCCGCGGCGAACGTGCACACAAGAATAGCGGTATACCAGGCGGTAAGCCGGACACGGACCGGAAGCGGCCTCATTCCTCCTCCCGAATCACATACCCGAAGCCGCGCACGGTGTGGATCAACTTGCGCTCGCGCCCGCGGTCGATTTTGTCGCGAAGAAGCTTGATGAACGCGTCCACGGTATTGCTTTCAATCTCTTCCTCGAATCCCCAGACGGCCTCCATCATGGACGACCGGGAAACGACACGGCCGGTCCGCCGCATGAGGAATTCGAGGATGCGGAACTCCGTGGCCGTGAGATTCACCAAAGCGCCGCCGCGCCGCACCTGCGACGATGCAGGATCGAGCAACAGATCGCCGGCCTGCAGCGGCGATACGGCCGGCCGCGGCGCGCGGCGGGAGATCGCCCGCAGCCGAGCCAGAAGCACCTTCCAGGAGAACGGCTTGGTGAGGTAGTCATCGGCGCCCGCATCCAGGCCCTTCACAATGTCGCCGGTAGCGTCCCGGGCCGTCAGCATCAGAATGGGCGTCTGCCGGTTGGCAGCCCGCAGCCGCCGTGTCACTTCCACCCCATCCACTTGCGGCAGCATGACATCGAGCACGATAGCGTCAAATTGTGAGGTCTCGGCGGCGTGCAACCCTTCGGCGCCGTCCCGCGCCACTGTCACCGAATGATTCGCTTCCTCGAGGCCTTGGCGCAGCAGGTCCGCCATCGCCGGCTCATCTTCCACTACGAGAATCCACACGATCCCCATGGTACCCCCGGTCTCTGAAGATTAGATGAGCGGCCGAGATTGTGCGCGGTTCGGCGTTAAGGACTGTTTCTCATTTCTGTGACTAAAGTCACAGACGGCCCTTTGTATCAGGACTAAAGTCGGTCGCGCGGTCTGACAACCCAGCCAAATATGGAGGAAAGATGAGAATCGCTGCCAATGCATTCGCACTGCTGGCGCTCATGGCCGGCTCAACCGTTGTTCTTACGGCGGCGGAGCCAATGGAAGGGGTCTGGAAATTCAGTTCCGCCAAGTCTCCCTCCGCCGCCTTGTACGAAAGCCAGATCCTCACGATAACTTCCGAAGACGGCATGGTCGCGGTGACGGAAGACAACATCACCAGGAAGGGATTGAAGTACCGGGTGACGTGGAGGATGGCTTTTGACGGGAAAGACTATCCGGTAACCGGATCGACGGCCGGGGTAGAACTCATTTCGGGTACCAGGCTCGGTCCAAACAGCATTGAAGTGAAGGCCAAGAGGAAGGACGGATCGGTGTTCGGCACCTACTGGATGGCGCTTTCGACAGATGGCACGCTGAGGATCACCCTGGCCTGGTCTGGCGCTGACATCTCCGGTCCGCCCGCCCGCGTGGTGATTCATGAGCGCCAGTAGGAGCCAGCGCAGATCCCCTACAAGAAATGGGACATACGCGCCGCAGGGTATCTCTCCGCCACGGCCGCCCCAACGCCCTCCAAAGAATGACAAAACTCTGACAATCAGCGACATACGTTTCATGTCATAGTGGGGCCATGTGCAATCCTACGATCATTCAGGGTGGTATGGGTGTGGGGATCTCCAGTTGGCGGTTGGCGCAGGCTGTGTCCCGGTGTGGCCAGTTGGGAGTGGTGTCCGGAACGGCGCTTGACCGGGTATTCGCCCGGCGGCTCGAGGACGGAGACCCCGGCGGCCATCTGCGGCGCGCGATCAATCATTTTCCCTTCCCCGCCATGGCGAAGCGCGTATGGGATCAGCATTTTATTCCGGGAGGCAAGATGCACGGCGCATCCTACCGGAATCTCCCGCTCCACACGAAGGAGAATCCCCGGGAAGTGCAGGAATTGCTGATCGTCGCCAATTTCGCCGAAGTGTTTCTGGCGCGGGAAGGGCACCGCAATCCGGTAGGCATCAACTACATGGAGAAGATCCAGATTCCGCACCTGCCCTCGATGTATGGAGCCATGCTCGCCGGAGTCGGCTATGTCTTGATGGGCGCGGGAATCCCGCTTCGTGTCCCGGGAGCACTGGATCTCTTGGCGAATCATGAACCGGCCACCTATCCTCTCCAGGTGACGGGGGCTCGCGACGGGGATGACACCACCTTGACCTTCAATCCCCGCGAGTTCATGGAATGCGATCTGCCTCCGCTCGCCCGTCCGAAATTCCTCCCTATTATTGCGTCCAATGTTCTCGCGGTGACCATGACGAAAAAGGCCAATGGCCGCGTGGACGGCTTTGTCATCGAAGGACCCATCGCCGGGGGGCACAACGCGCCGCCGCGCGGCAGGATGGAATTGAACCAGGATGGCGAACCCATCTATGGGGAACGGGATCGCGTGGACCTCGGGAAGATGCGGGAGTTGGGGCTTCCGTTCTGGCTCGCCGGAGGGTATGGCTCCCCGCAGAAGGTGCGGGAAGCGCTCGATGCCGGTGCGGCGGGTGTCCAGGTGGGAACCGCATTCGCGTTCTGTGATGAGTCCGGACTGCGCGAGGATTACAAGCGCGAATTGCTGGCCGATTCCGCCGCTGGCATCGCAAGGGTAAGGACAGATCCCCAGGCGTCGCCCACGGGTTTCCCGTTCAAAATAGCCCAACTCGAGGGAACGCTATCCGAACCGGAGGTTTATCAGGCGCGCGCGCGAATTTGTGACGTCGGATATTTGCGCGAAGCCTACCGCACAGACGATGGCTCCATCGGGTATCGCTGCGCCAGTGAACCGGTGACAATCTACGTCTCGAAGGGAGGGAAGGTGGAGGAAACAGCGGGGCGGAAATGCCTGTGCAATGCATTGCTGGCGAACATTGGCCTGCCGCAGGTGCGCAACGGCAAACACGTGGAACCAGGCCTCGTCACTGCCGGCGACGACCTGTCCGGAATCTCCCGGTTTCTATCCCCGGGGGCAAGCGGATTCACGGCGGCGGATGTTGTGACAAAGCTGCTGGCCGCCGGAGATCCGGCGGACGTTCCCTACTATCTGAGCGAGGAAACGGTCCTGGCGAACGCCTAGGCCTAGGTTAACGCTCTAGCGGCAGGGGCGCAGACCGCGCAAGATCATATCTAGACCGTTCTCAATCAGCTTCTCCTTATCCACCCAGGGGAAGTGAGGGTCGTTCTGAGTAAACTGCAGCAAAAGGAGCGAAGTGATGCCGTGGATGAACATCCACGTGGTCTGGCTGGTCGCTTCCAGGTCTTCGAATTCCAGCGCTCCGGCTTTGCGGCAGCGCTCGAGAGCGCGGCGAAGACAGTCGAACGTCTCCAGGGCCACCTGGTTGGTCTCCTGAAACTCCTCGGAACTTTCTTCCATCTCAAACTGCCGCCGGGGGGTGTCGAAAGTGAGCACGTACTGGTTGGGGTGTTGCAGTCCGAAGTCAATGTAGGAGCGCAGGCCTTTGCGAAGGCACAGGACGGGATCGGTTTCTTCGCGCTCCAGGCGCTCGAGTTCGTCCTTGAGCTGCGCGAATGTCTCTCCACAAAGACTTGAAAAAAGATGACTCTTGTCCTTGAAATAAAGGTAGATGGTGGCGGGAGAGTATTCGATGCGGCTGGCAATCTTGCGTAGCGAGACATTGGGGAGACCCTCTTCGACAAAGAGTTGAGAGGCGGCGTCGAGGATTTTAGAACGAAGAAGTTCTTTTTCGCGTGCGCGGCGTTCGGCGATGCCCATGATCTATTTGTAATTTACCGAACGCTGTTCATCTTGTCAACGTTTCAGTGCCGATTGTTGGCAATTGCTAACGATACCAGTTTGTCTTTTCCCTCTCCCTGCGCGACAATCATCTCCATGACACGGCGTCATTTGCTCCAGTTCACCCCGGTCCTTCCCCTGGCGCTCCACGCGGCCAGGGATGACTACCCCAGGAGCATTCCTGACTACGAGCAACCGTTGTTTCATCTGCACGATCAGTTCAAAGCCCCGGTGAAGATCGCTTCCATCGAATACCTCCGCAAGGGCAAGACCACTTTCGTCCGCTGCACCTCCACAGACGGCGCGACGGGACTGGTGCGCACAAAAGAGATAGAGGACTTCGTCCCTATCCTGCTCCACCGCATCATTCCGGCTTTCACCGGAAAGGACGCCCGCGACCTGGAAACCCTCATCGACGACGTCTATGTCAAACACTACAAACTCGCCGGGCAGCCCTTCTGGTCGCCGGCCGCCGCCGTCGAGCACAGCATCTTCGACATGCTGGGCCGGACTGCGGGAAAACCCGTGGCGGAATTGATGGGCGGCATTCTGCGGCGCGAGATCCCCGTCTACCTCTCGGGTTCCATCCGGGAGACCACGGCCGAGGAAGAGGTGGACATCTACGTCCGGGGTATTCAGGAAACGGGGGCCAAGGGAGTCAAGTTCAAGATTGGCGGCCGGATGACGCGCAATGTGGACGCCTATCCCGGACGCACCAGGAAACTGGTGGAACAGGGCCGCAAACGGCTAGGCGACAAAGTGATCCTCTACGCGGATGCCAACGGAACCTACGACTCTCGCGCGGGTATCGAAGTGGGAAGGATGCTGCAGGAATTGAACTACCGGTTCTTTGAAGAACCCTGCCCATGGGAAGAGTTGAGCGAAACGAAAAAGGTGGCCGATGCGCTCGAAATGAAAGTGGCGGGCGGAGAGCAGGATTCCTCGCTGTGGAAATTCCACGATATGATTGAGCGCCGCGTGATGGACATCATGCAGCCGGACATGAACTACTGCGGCGGGCTCATCCGCGCATCGCGGATCGCGCGCATGGCGGCCAAGGCCGGCATGACAGTGGTTCCACACAACACCCAAACCGATGCCGCGGCCTGCAAGATGATCCAGTTTGCCGCCGCAACCCGGAATATCGGACCTTATATGGAATTCCCCTATCGCGGAAAAGAAAAGCACGAAAGCTGGTACACGCCGAATTTCGTGATCCGCAATGGGGTGGTTCAACTACCACGCACTCCCGGCCTCGGCGTCGAGTTCGATCCCGATTACCTTCGAGGCCTGGAAAAGGTGACGGCCTAATGCAGGCGGCGGCCGCCCGGCTCAATCCACCGGCCGCAGAGAAGCTACCCCGGTGGCGTGATCCGAACCTGGAAAGAACCGTGAAATTCCCAGACGCGCGACACGGTAGCCCCAGTAGTAGACGTTGCCCCGGGTAACCGCCTGCCGCCCTTCCAGAACAAAACGGCGCGCCATCCGCCGGTAGAATCCTTTGCGCTGCGCCGGAAGAGGATAGTCGGAACCGGCAATCTCGAATGGCTTGCTGCATTCCCTGATGCGAACTACCGCCATGCGGCCATCCGTCACCGTATCGGGGCGGGAGAAGCCGGACATCTTCGGCCGGTCAATCAGATTCGCTTGCTCGACGCATCCGGCAAATTTCAGGTCTTGCAGCACCTTGAAACGCTCGCGGTCGATGAAAGGATCGGTTTCATGGGTGAATCCGAAACCGGAGGGGCGGATGGCCGTGTCATGCGTGGCGGCGGCGGCCCAGATGTCCTTACCCTCGTATTGCCCGGGACGCTTCCAAAGGCGGATGTGATGCCGCTTGGTGAAGGTGTTGAGGGATTTCTGGAACATCATGTCCGGCGAAGCTCCCTCGAGGCGCAGCAGCGACATGGGCGCCGTCGGGTATCCCCGCTGGGCGCTGATCGCCCGGCAGATGCGCATCCCCGTCTCGCGATTCAATGGTTCGGAAAGATTCCAGCCGGCTTGCTCAAAGGCCCGCTCCACCTCTTCTTTCGAACCTACAAACAGCAGATTGGTGATATCGGCCGCCGAACCGGAACGGGGACGGGTGGACTCGAGAGGCTGGGCATTCGCTAGCTCCACCAGCGGCGCCGGCACAGGCTCGGGAACTGTCTCCGGCTGCCGGATGCCCGTCTCGGGGGTCGTACTCAGACTCAGCAGCAGGTCCGTTCCGGGACCGAAATGGATCTCCGGCTCCGGCCAGCGAACCACCAGGAACCGCAACGCCACTACGCCGGCAATCCCCAAGGGCGTGAACGGAGTTTTCGCCAACATGAACCGCGAAACACCGGCAAATCCGTAGGCTGTGCGCACCAGGGTCGAAGGATCGGGTTCCCGCCATAAGCCGAGGATGAAGCCGGGCGCTCCGCCCGCGGCCAATATCCCCTTCACCTTTCCCTGGTTCGTCACTTCTTCCCTGGCGTTGTCAATCAGAACCAGCTCCGCCGAAAGCTTGTGCCGCGTGCCGTCCGGATGCTGCCAGGCATTGAATTCGAACTTCAGCGATGCTCGCTCCCGCACCAGACCATAGCCGACTCGATGGGCCTCGGCCACATGACCGATGACGATGCTGCCGCGCGGAATCAGGACATATCCATCTTTCTTGCAGGGCGTCACCACTACCGCGCGAATCTCATCACCCGGACGCGACAGATAGCTCGAGATATGCGTCTGCAACCGCACTTCGATCACTGGCCCTTGTGACAAGGACGATATGCTGCGTGCCTTGCACGGGCACGTCATGGCGGCGGCGAACAGCATGCCGGCCGCGAGGCGACGTAGCTTCCTGCCGGATGACTCAATCACGGCGCACCATCATACTAAATCCGAGTGCAAGAATGCTTATCGCGAGTCCGGTGATGGCATCCGCGGCATAGTGATAACGGCCGTAAACCGTAGCGATGGCGACGAGAATGGCCATCACCAACAGAACTCTTCCCACGGCCGGCTTCTCCGGGAGAGTCCGCATCATCGCAAAGGCCGCGGAGAAGGCGGCGGTGACATGTCCGCTGGGGAAAACACTGGTGTCGATGTCGCCTCTGCCGAGGATCCACTCATTCAGCCGCCGCCAGACGGTCGAATACGTGGGAAGGTCCAACCCGGGAAACTCGAATCGCGGCGACGCTGTCGGGAAATGCGGCAACAGCGCGTAGGCACAGAAGGTGCCGAGCAGAAATGGAAACAGGAAGCGGTCCACCCTGTTCCGCTTGCGGTAGAAGTACAGAGCGGCAATGGAGAGTGGGGGAATGGCATACAGCAGCGTGTATGCGATTTCGAGCAGAGATGGAATCACGGCGCCCATACTCTCGATGGCCTTATGCAGACCTGCCTGGCTCAGAATCGTTTCATCGAGACGGAGAAAGAATCTTTCCAGACCCACCATGCGGTGGGGGGATTGGTACCAGTCCAGTTGCCAGTAGGCGCCCAGCACGAGGGCGGCGGGCACCCAGTCTCGCACGATACTTGTCCAACGCCGGGGATTCCGGGAATCGGCCACGCCCAAGGCGAAGAGCAGGACAGGAACCATGATGGCGACAAGCCGTTTTCCCGGCTGCACGGGATAGCTCGCCGTCAAAGCCGCTGTGTAGGTGAAATAGAGAAGAACAACCCACTCGCTGGGACGGAACAGGCGGGAAACCTGGCTCCAATCGACGGGCATTACCGGAACATAAGCAGACCGGAGTGGCGCCGCATTCCATTTTTCGTTCATTCTAAGCTGTCTTGACCCTTCTCACTTTGGTCCATGATAAGACAACTTGTTGGAATTCGCCACAGGGTTGAAACATTAATCTTTCGTCTTGTTTCCCGAGTACCAGCGCTCGCCTAGACGGCCTTCCTTGAATTCACACCGCCCGGGCCAACTGCATCGAGAGCGCCACCAGCGCAAGCACCACGTAGGCGGCCTTGTCGCGAATCACGAACCACACGGGGTCGTGGGTCAATTCGCGGCGCCGTGCCAGCAGCCACAGACGGTTCAGGTAGTACATCAGCAAGGGGCAGGCGGGCCACAGGAAATGCGGCTCGCGATAAAGAATCCGCACGCTGTCGCTATTGATGTAGAGCGCCAGCACCAGAATCGAGATCATCGCCGATCCGATGCCCATCGCCGCCAGCAGCGGCGCATCGTCCTTCTGGTAGGCGCGGGATTCCGACTCCGTTTCCGAATCCTGGAATTCGACAAAGCGTTTCAGAAAAGCCAGGCTCGAGAAAATACAGACGGAAAACAGCAGCAGCCAGGGCGAAACGACAATGCTCGTGGCCGCGCCCCCGGCCAGAATCCGCACCGTGTACAGGCCGGCCAGCACCGTCACATCGGCCATCAGCAGACGCTTGAGCCAGAAACTGTAGGCAAGTGTCCCCACTTGATACAACAGCAGGAGCCACAGGAAAGGTAGCGGCAGGCGCCCTGCAATGAACAGCGAACCGGCCAGCAGCACGGGCGCCGCGAAGAAGCCGAACGAAAGGGGCATTTCCCCGCTTGCAAATGGGCGGATGCGCTTGGCCGGATGACGGCGATCGTTCGGTAGATCGACCAGGTCATTGATCAGATAGCAGGCCGACGCCGCAAGGCAAAAGGCGGCGAGGCCCCAGAGCGCGGCGAGCATCACCGCGCCGTTCATCCATCTCATGCCGACGAAGGCTGGCACGAAGAGCAGAAGATTCTTCGACCATTGATGCACACGCAGCGTCCGCCAGATTGCCCCCCGGGCGGATGGGCAGGAGAAAACCGCGGCAATCGGGATTTCGGCCGCCTGAACGCGGCGGTGGAGCCTGGAATCCCGGCCCACGATGAGCGCGTTGCGGGCGGCTTGCATTACCGGGAGATCGGCGGCGGAATCGCCCATATAGTCGAATCCGCTCTCACCGCACAGGGCGATACAGCGTTCCCGCTTGCGCGCGCCGGTATTGTTGAAGTCAGTGGTGGAACCAGCGGCCTGCTGAAAAATGCCGAAGTGCGCGGCCACTTGCTCCGCCCACATCTGATTCGCTCCGGTAACCAGAAGCAGCGGCCGCCCCGCGGCGCGCTGCTCTCGCAGAAACGCGGTCAGTTCCTCGTTCCAGGCGAGGCGTGAAAGGTCGAGCGAAACTTCGCGGGCAAGCCTGGCCTTGAAGGCGGCCTTGCCGCGCAGCACCCAGAACGGGCAAAGCAACAGCAGCCACGGGCGGGCGCGCAACAGAATCGCGATGCCTTCCCACAAAGAATCGCCGCGAAGAAGCGTGCCGTCAAGATCGACAGCCAGCGGGATGAGCGAATCGGCGGCGCCAGTGGAAACGGGGCCGCCATCAGTGGAAGTTTGCCGCATGGAGACCAGGTGCGCGCGTGTCCGCTACAAGTTTGGCATGCGGCGAAATTGCGACGCAAGCCCAAGTGGACGCTGGCCGTGCGGCATGATACGCTACCCGGCAATGAAACAACGAATCGTGGTCCTCTCACTGATCCTTGTTTTCGTTGTTGCTTTCGAGGTTCGCAACAACCCGTCTGTGTCAAAAGCTCGCACAGGGTCCGCCGGCCTGCGAGGAGCCGTTGTGCGAGCCTTTTCTTTAGAAGCCTTCCAGATCACGAATCCGCAGCCGGCTCCAAGCGAAAAGGAATTGCAGTCGGTAACGCTGATTTTCGGCTCCAAGGATGTGTCGCCCACTGCATGGGATGGCAGCGCTTCTCTGAGCAGCGGAAAGATTGAGCGCCTCGCCGGGTATCACTTCACCGACAAGGACAGCGTGGAGGGGAACTCCTGGAAGTGTTCCACCTATGAATGGGGCGCCTTCAGCGCAGGCATGCATCCGAACGAGAAGCCACAGCCGCAGCCCACGCCGCTGCAGCCGTGCGGAGTGACGCTGTATTTCCGCGCCCCTAAAGACGCGGAGATCGCGGTGAAAGTGCCGAAGGGCGAATTCTCCTTCCGTCCCATGGACCTGCCGGAAACCGAAGGGCTGTTCCCGCTCGGCGCCACCATCGAAATCTACCGCAGCGCGGTGATGGAGCAGGTCACCACACCGGAGTACGAAGACGACTTCCCTTCCCTCATGGCCGACGGCGACCGGCTATGGCTCACCTGGGTCGCCTATAAGAACGGCGCCGACCAGGTGTTTCTCCGCTCCTATCTCAACGGCGGCTGGAGCGAGCCTTCCCTCGTCACGGAAAAGCCGGGCGACATCTTCATGTCTGCTGCCGGCATGGTGAATGGCAAGCCGATGGTGATCTGGAGCGAACAGGACAGCCGCGGATTCCAACTGAAGGCGCGCGTGCCCGGAAGCGCCGTGGAGACGCTCACGAACACCGAGGGCAACAACCTGTTTCATAAGGTCGCAACGGACGGGCGTGGCAATCTGCACGTGGCGTACATGAGTTCCCGCGGGGCGCATAGCGACATCTATCTCAAGTCCTACGTAGGCGGCAAGTGGCAGAACGAGATCAAACTCAGCGATGCGAGCCGTTACGCACGGGCGAACGATTGGAACCCGGCCATCGTCACTGATCACGACGGAACGGTATGGGTGGCATGGGACAGCTACGCCACCGGCAGCTACAACATCTACCTGCGTTCGGTCAGGAACGGACAACCGGGGCCGCTCCTGAAGGTCACCGATACGACGCGCTTCCACGTACGGCCGAACCTCGCGGTGGATAGCCAGAACCGCGTGTGGATTGCCTGGGACGAGTCGCGGGAGAACTGGGCCAAGGATGTCGGCTTCCTGCTTTCGGGCGGAACGGGCATCTACGATTCGAGAAATATCAAGATCGCCATCTATGCCAACGGAAAGTGGTTGACGCCGCTGCAACAGGTGGAAGATGTGGTCCCCTATGGCTTCCGGCGGTTCACGCAAACGCCGCGTCTGGTGGCGGACTCTAACGGTCGCATGTGGATGTTCTTCCGTCCGCGCAGCAATACGAAGCTGCCCACCAGCTTGTGGGCAGCGGGCGGCAAGTGGGAAGTCTATGCCACCTACTATCAGGGCGACCACTGGACAGAATTGATTCCCGTGCCGGAATCGGCGGGGCGGAACGGAGGCGAGATCAGCACCGCGGCGGACCTGCAGGGCAACGTGTACGCGGCGCTGGTGACCGACCACCGGCTCTATGGAGGGCCGAACTTCTCGGCCAATCCGGGGAACAACGACATCCTGCTGGCGCGGTTGCGCGCGGATGGCCCCGCGGTGACGCATGTGGGCACTCGCGGCGTGGAACCGCCGGCGGGCTTGCCGAGCGAACCCCGTGAGCGGGAGCAGATTCAGGCGCTGCGCAACTACACCATCTCCGCGGGCGGCAAGACCTACAGGATCTACCGCGGCGACATGCACCGCCACACGGAAATCTCGCTCGACGGCGCCGGTGACGGAACGCTCTACGAATCCTACCGCTACGCCATGGATTCGTCCGGTATGGACTGGCTCGCCGTTACGGACCATCAAAGCGGCCAGCCGGGCGCGAACCTCTCGGACTACCCCGTGTGGCGCATCCAGAAGGCGGCGGACATGTTTCACGTCCCTGGGTTCTTCACGGCGCTTTACGGAGTGGAGCGCAGCCTTGGTTATCCCAACGGGCACCGGAACCTGATCTTCGCTAAGCGCGGCGTGCCCGTTCTCCAGATTGGCCCGCGGGAGCAGAAAGCGGCGGTGAATACCGGATCCTTGCTCTATCCGTTTCTCAGGAAATGGAATGGCCTGACATCCTCGCATACGTCGCATACGGGCATGGGCACGGACTGGCGCGACAATGACCCGGACCTGGAGCCCATTGTCGAGATCTATCAGGGCGCGCGCACCAGCGCGGAACGCGAAGGGGCGCCGCTCTCCCCCACGGCGAAGCGGACCGAACTCTGGGCAGGAGGCTACCGCCCGCTTGGGTTCGTCTCGAACGCCTGGGCCAAGGGCTACAAACTCGGCGTGCAGGCGAGTTCCGACCACGTCTCGACGCATCTCTCGTACGCCGTCCTGCTGGCGGAGAACTCCACCCGCGAAGGCCTGATGGACGCGATGCGCAAGCGGCACACCTATGCTGCCACTTCCAATATCCTTATGGATTACCGCATGAATCTGGACGGCAGGACCTGCATGCAGGGCGATATCGTGCCGTCGCAGTCGCTGCCGGAACTAACGGCGAAGATCGTGGGAACGGGTCCCATCAAGCATGTGGTGGTGGTGCGCGACAATGAAGTGATCTACTCGCGCGAGCCCGCCGGAGAAACCTACGACCTGCGCTTCCGCGAGTCGAATCTTCCCGCGGGAGAACATTTCTACTATGTGCGCATGGAGCAGAAGGACGGGAACATGGCGTGGTCCTCGCCGATTTGGGTCCAGCGGAAGTAGGCCGGATGCCTGCCTCTGACCTCCTCGCGCAATACCCTCACCGCCGTTTTAACCCGCTCACCCGCGAGTGGATCCTGGTTTCACCGCACCGTGCGAAGCGGCCGTGGCACGGACAAGTGGAAAAGCACGCCGAACCCGCTTCCGTTCGCTACGACCCCGGCTGCTATTTGTGTCCCGGCAATATGCGCGCCGGAGGTCACAGGAACCCGGCCTACGAATCCACGTTCGTATTCGACAACGACTTCCCCGCGCTGTTGCCGGATGCCCAAGAGGCGGCGGTGGACGAATCCGGGCTGCTGGTGGCCGAAACCGAGCGGGGCATCTGCCGTGTGGTGTGCTTTTCCCCGGATCACAGCCTCAGTGTCTCCCGTCTGCCTCGAGAGTCGATTGAGGATGTCGTTGAAGCCTGGGTGGAACAATACAACGAGTTGGGCGCAATTCCGTGGATTCGCTCGGTGCAGATCTTCGAAAACCGCGGGGACATGATGGGCGCGAGCAACCCGCATCCGCATTGCCAGATCTGGGCCAACTCCACCCTCCCTGGGGAACTGTCCAAGGAACTCGCGGCGTTCGGCGGCCGCGGCGGATGCCTGCTCTGCGACTATCTGGCAATCGAGAAGACCCGCCGCGCGCGCATCGTGCTCGAAAACGATGCGTTCACCGTTGTGGCCCCGTTCTGGGCCGTGTGGCCGTTTGAAACGCTGGTCATCTCCAGGCGGCATCTGAGCGCCATGGATCAGTTCGAACCCGGCGAGCGGGGTGCGCTGGCGGACGTCTTAAAGCGGATCACCACGCGCTATGACAACCTCTTCGAAACCCCGTTCCCTTATACCATGGGATTTCACCAGCGGCCCACGGATGGCGGCGCGCATGACGGATTTCACTTTCATGCCCATTTCTATCCGCCGCTGTTGCGTTCGGCAGCCGTGCGCAAGTTCATGGTTGGCTATGAAATGCTCGGCAACCCGCAGCGGGATATTACGGCCGAGAGCGCGGCCGAACGGCTCGGCGCCTTGAGCGACCGCCATTACCTTGAGACGGCGCGATAAACTATCCCACATGCGCAAATCCCTGCCCGGAGCCGCAACGCTCGCCGCGCTGGCGGTTCTCTCTTCCTGCTCCTCACCGAAACCGGAACCGCCCAAGACCATGAAGATCAGGAAACAACCCTTTGGACAAACGAAGAACGGGGAGTCCGTGGAACTGTATACGCTCACAAACAGGAACGGCGTCGAGACATCCATTACCAACTATGGCGGGCGTGTCGTGACCCTGAAGGTCCCCGATCGCGCAGGTAAATTCGCCGACGTTGTGCTCGGCTTTGATACCTTGGATGGCTACCTCGGCAATAGCCCTTATTTCGGCGCGCTCATCGGCCGCTACGGCAACCGCATCGGAAAAGCGAAGTTCACCCTCGACGGCAAGGAATATAAGCTGGCCGCGAACAACGGACCGAATGCTCTGCACGGCGGAGTTTTGGGCTTCGACAAGGTGGTCTGGAACGGCGAACAGGGCGCGGGCGAAGAGCCGTCGCTCAAACTGAATTACCTTTCTAAAGACGGCGAGGAGGGCTATCCGGGCAACCTCTCCGTAACCGTCGTCTACACCCTGACGGACAGGAACGAATTGAAGATTGATTACGCGGCCAGTACGGATAAGGACACCGTTCTGAACCTCACCAACCACTCCTATTTCAATCTCGCCGGGGAAGGCGTGGGAGACATTCTGAACCACGAGATCATGATCAACGCGGACCGGTTTACTCCCATCGATTCCGGACTGATTCCCACCGGCGAGTTGAGGCCAGTCAAGGGGACTCCCTTCGACCTCACAAAGCCCGTTGCCATCGGGGCGCACATCAACGACAAAGACCAGCAGATCCTGTTCGGAAAAGGCTACGACCACAACTTCGTCCTCAACGGCGGCGGGCTGGCCTTGGCGGCGCGAGTGGTGGAGCCCAAATCGGGCCGCGTCATGGAAGTGCTCACCACCCAGCCGGGCGTGCAGTTCTACACAGGCAACTTCCTGGACGGCTCCGTTCAGGGCAAGGGAGGGAAAGCATACCCGCACCGATCGGCATTCTGCCTGGAAACCCAGCACTTTCCCGATTCGCCGAATAAGCCGGATTTTCCATCCGTGGTATTGAAGCCGGGAGAGAAATTCGAATCAACGACGGTGTACCGGTTCACGGCACGGTAGGCAGATACGCAAAACCTGCGGATTTGGGAACCCCGGGACGACCCAAGGGCGGAGCCCTCCCGGGGGTATGAGTAATTGAGGCCTATCCCCCCAACGCATCACATTCCCCGGTTCCCGCCATGTCTTCAATCTTGGAACCGTGGCTGTCAATATGCTGCGGAATAGTCATCCTCATGCAAACCAGGCATTCAGTATCAGAACAGTCCTCCGGGTGTGCCGCAATCAGACGATCCGGAACCTCCGGGACCACGGAATCGCTTGTAGAGAGCATTCGGTGTGCTCCTTTCGCTGTGCTCATTATAAGGTAGTTCCGCGAATTTCCAAGCGAAAAAACAAGGTGATTCCAGACGAAGGTAACGCGCGCGGGCGGGGGCGCGTCCAAACCCGCAGAGTTCCCCAATGGCGCGCAAAAATTGCCTGTTGCCGTTTTTCCTGGCGGCTGGTCTCCTTACCGCGGCCCCGGACGATACAGCGGTTTTCAAGAGCGACGTGGCGCTGGTTCGTGTGGACGCCCAGGTATTGGATCGCAACAACCGCGCCGTCACCGGTCTCCATGCCGGTGATTTCGAACTGCGCGACGAAGGGCGCGTCCAACCCATCCGCAACTTCGCGAGCGAGGAAATGCCCATCGACGTCCTCCTGCTGCTCGATGTGAGTGGAAGCATGCGTCCTCACGTCGAGCGGATCTCATCGGCGGCGCATCAGGCGCTTCAGGTGCTTGGCAAGGATGACCGGGTCGGCATTATGGTGTTCGACCGCTCCACCCGCCTCCGGCTTCCATTCCGCAACAGCCGCGACGACGTCGAGCGGGCGCTCGAGACGCTGCTGCGGCAGGAAGGTTTCAACGGCGGTACGGACATCACCCGCGCCATGCTGGATGCCGCCGCCTATGTGCAGCGCTCCGCCCGTGTCGAAGCCCGCCGGGCGATCGTGATCCTGACCGACGATGAAACCGAGTTCGGCCGGGATGACGAAAGGGTCGAGCGGGCGCTGGTCAAGGCGGGCGCCGTCATGAGCGCGCTCATCGCCCCCGACGCCATGCGCTACCGCCGCCAATATCCCGGAGGCGGCAACTATCCAAATGACCCCTATCCCCAACGGTATCCGCGCCGCGGCGGTTGGGGATCGCCATTCCCCGGAGGCGGCGGGCCGCTCGGCGGAGTCATCATCGGCGGAGGCGGCGGAGGCCGCTACCCGGGAGGCCGTTACCCCGGAGGAATGGGCTCGCACACCCGTTCGGCGGGCACCTCCGAGATTGCCCGCGCTTCCGGTGGCGATAGTATGCCCGTCGACGATTCCTACGCGCTCGAAACTACTCTTTCCCGCCTGCGCCAGCGTTATGCCCTGTACTTCCTTGTTCCTCCAGGCGCCCAACCGGGACAGGAGCGGCATCTCGAGTTGCGGTTGGCCGACGCAGCCTTCCGCCGCTATCCCGGAGCGGAGATCCGGTTCCGGAAGACCTACTTTGCTCCCGGCAAACCGGGTGATCCTGTGACTCCCGAAGACCCGAATCTGGTGACGCAGGCGCCGCCGGCGGAGCCACGTGCGGATTCGACAGCGGCCACAACGGCCTCGGAGAGCGAGACTCCCCGTATGAGGCGAAGACCGGCTGTCGACGGCGCCAGCGGCCGGGGTCCCAATGTGGACATCATCGGCAGCGCTTCCTCCGAGGGGCCGCCTTCCACTGCCACAACCTCCAGCTCTCCCAGTGCTCCCGCCCCCAAACCGGAGCCGAAGGCAACTTCCCATCGCGGCTGGCGCCGCGTAGATGAACCTGCCCCCGTCTCGGGGCCCATCGAGCAAACGGAAACCCCGTCAAAACCCGAATAACCCGACGCTGTTGTCTTTTTCCTCAACCGGCGACGGATTTTCCTGGCGAATCGCACGTAGTACTACGAGGAGCCAAGAACTATGCCCATTCTTCCCAGTTGCATCCGGCGCCCCGCGAGTCCGGTCGCTCACGACTACCGGCCCGCCGGCGGAGAATCCCGTAAAGTAACCGATCGCGACAGTTGGGTTTCCCTGGCGCGCGAAAAGGGAATGTCGCCGTGGGAGTTGATTCGCTACAACTACCCCGGCTTGCCGTCAAATGAACATGAGGCGGCTCGCGAGGTGAATTGGTACCTCCAGGAGTACGTCGGCTGCACGAAGCTGACCGCCGATCAGAAGAACTATTGTTTCAGCAACTCCGCAAATCCGGGCATGGTATGGCTCCCTGGGCGGATGAATTCCTCCATCTACCACGCGGTTCCCATCATGAAGCAGCCGCAGACGTGGTCCTGCTGGTACACCTCGCTTCAGATGGTGGTGAAGTACTGGCGCGACCGCGGCGAGGGTGCCGGATTGATTGATCCTTCGGAAGACGCGGAAACCCTGAAGCTCTACACCGACAACAAAGGAATCTCCGACCGGGAGCGCATTGCCCGGAAACTGGGATTCACTGTCCTTTATGCCTCTCTGACGAATGAGGGCATGTGGGACCTGCTGCACGATGGTCCGGTAATCTACGCCGGCGCCTGGCCCGGGCAGTTGAGCGGGCACTGGGTGGTGATTGTCGGCATTTCGGATGACCAGCTCGTGATCAATAACCCGGCAAGCGGCATGCAAAACTGGAACTACAACTATTTCATGAGCCAGTACCTCATCCAAACGGCGGAACGGCCGCTGATATACGCGCCGTAGCCGGCGCCTCCTCCGTCCGTTGTTTACGGAATCCCTCGAGAATCGCCTCGAGCGCGGGGCGCATCCGCCCGACGCGGCGCAGGCGGATGACAGCGTCCCACAAGGGCTCGAACTTCTTCCACCCCGCGGCGTAGCCGGCGTGGCGCAGCCGGCCCGCCCATTCTACCTTCGTGCAGGCGCCGCGCAGGATGTTGCCCCAACGGTAAAAATCGCGGTACGCGCGCCAGTAGCCTTCCTCGAGTTGCCGCGGCGTCATGCGGGCGGGACGGAAAACGCAATGGCGGGTGTCATAAAGGTCCCAGTCGCGGTGCAGGAGGCGGCCTTGCTGTTCCATGCGCTGGTAAAGGGCAGTGCCCGGGTAGGGCGTCAATATGTGGAACGTGGCCGTCTCGACGCCATGCGTAACCGCCCATTCCACGGTCCGTTCGAACACGGATTCCTCGTCTCCGTCCATGCCGAACACGAAACTGCCGTTCACCATCACACCGAGGCCGTGCAGGCGGTCCACGGCCGCCTTGTAGTCACGGTTCAGATTCTGAAATTTGTGCTGCTCGCTGAGATTGGCGGCATTCATCGTTTCGAATCCGACAAACAGGCTCCGTAATCCGCACTGCACGGCCTTCTCGAGCAGACCGGGAGCAAGGATGGAGTTCACGGTCCCCGCCGCCTGCCACAACCTCCCCATCCCGCGCATGCCGTCAAACAGGGAGGCGGCGAAACGGCGGTTGCCGAACAGATGATCGTCCAGAAAGTAGAGGTGGCGGCCGGGAAGACGCTCGATTTCCGCTAAAGCGGCGTCAACCGTCTGCGTATAAAACGACTTCCCGCCTTCGAAAAACGCCTCCTTGTAGCAGAAGTCACACACGTGCGGGCAGCCGCGCGAAACCACGATGGAGTTCGGGACCAGATACAGATGGCGCTTGATGAGGTCCCGGCGCACGGGCGGTATACCCTCCAGCGTGCGGACCGAGGACTGGTAGCGCACGGCCGGACGCCCGGAGCGGTAGTCCTCAAAAAAGCGCGGCCAGGTATCCTCGCCCGGACCGAGAAAGATGGCGTCGGCGTGCGCCGCGGCTTCTTCCGGCAGAGACGTCACATGCAATCCGCCGAGAACGACGAAGCTCCCCTTGCGGCGGTAGTGATCGGCAATCTCATAGGCGCGCCGCGCGCTGGTGATGTAGACCTGGATGACGACAAGATCCGGCCGGTCGTCGAACCGGAGGCGCTCGACATGCTCATCGGTGAGGGTGATGTGCGCATCCGGGGGAAAGTAAGCGGCAAGAGTGGCAAGTCCGAGCGGAGGGAAGAGGGAGTATTTGATGGGGCGGAAGAGTGGAGAGGAAGCCTCGGTGAGGGCGGCGAGGATGAGCTTGGCGTGCATGCGGATATGATGGCAGGGAAATCAAGATTTGTAAAGTACTTTTTATTAAAAAGTAATGCCGCTCCCGCCGCCGCTCCCGCCCCAAGCCCGCCGTGCTGTAGTATTGCGAGCCTGTCACGTGCGAGGATGTTGCCCCTCCCAGACTGAGCCAGAACCCGTACGGCGAACGGCGAGGCATCGTGCGCGCGTTGATGCGCTCTTGCTGCTTGAAAAATTTCAAGTCGTGTTCGATCAGCCATAGTTAACAGAATCGGTAATCGCCGCGCCACTACTCCGTCAGACACTACTCCGTCAGACCGCCAAGCGGATAGGGCGTACCCCGATGGAAAACCTGAAATGCTTGGCACCCTTGGCAGTGCTCTTCAACCGGGTGTATTCATAGTAGATTGGATGGTTCTGGAGGTTGATGTGACTCCCCGCAAAGGACTTCTACCAAAATTGCTCGTCCCCCTTACGTTCGCCCCTTTCCTCGTACTGTTCGGCAGCATCCAAAACGTACCGCCCGCCAAGACCGGAGCCCCAGGGGATGGCAAGTGTTCGGAATGCCATACGGGCACGCCCGATAACCCCGGTACAGTTCTCCTGGACTTCGGCAAGCTGACATACACGCCGGGGGTGGGGGAGACAATCCAAGTCCACATCTACACAAGCCGAACACCGGGGCTGACCGGTTTTCAGCTAACAGCCCGGTTGGCCTCGAACGAACTCCAGCAGGCGGGGCACTTCGAAGCCGCAGGGGTAGTGAATGTTCAGGTTAAAGATGGAATCGAGTATGTCAACCATTCCGCTGCGTCGTCAAACGACACCTATGTGTTTACCTGGACCCCGCCGGCAACCAATGTTGGAGACATTAAGTTCTATGTCGCCGCCGTTGCGGGTGAGGCAAACGGACATCCCGATGCCAATGTGTACACAGCAATCTATACGCTTCCGGCAGCGACTCGTGATCTTAGGCCAGGGTACCGTTGGCAGACGTTCGACGTACCCGGCGCCATCGGCACGTCCGCCAACGGCATCAGCAGTAATGGCCTCATCACGGGAACATACAGACTCTCTGACAACCATTCGAGAGGCTTCCTTCGCAACGAGAATGGCACCATCACGACATTCCAGATTCCCGGAGCCGACGATACACTGCCCAATAGCGTGAACAGCGCCGGAACAATTGTTGGCAGCTACTTCATCAACAGCACGGAGCACAACTTTATCCGCACGGCGGACGGCGCCATCACAACATTCGATATACCTGGCGCGGTCCCTACGCTGTCTCAGATCAATGATTCGGGTGTAATCACAGGGTACTTCACGGACGGGGCGGGTTCGACCCACGCCCTCACAATCACGAACCCCACGACCTTCCAGTTTTTTGACGTTTTCAAGAACACCACCGCCACAGGCATCAATAACTTGGGCTACGTCATAGGGGCCTTCGGTCTCGGCGCCGCCTTCGTACGGTCGCCCGACTCAACCATCGCCGGTATCACAATGTGTCAAGGAAACTATCGAGGCACAACTTTCTTCCTTCGTATGAATGACGCCCGCGAGATAGTGGGCTACTGCGTAGTCGGCATAGTCGGAGGAATGTCTGGTAGGGCAAGTCTGATAGGTGCCGAGAACGGGGCCTTTCTTCGCAGGAACTACTTCGGTGGGAATCCTGTAACATTTAATGATATCAACAATAGTGGCCAGATCGTTGGCGCCTATGGAGCAGATTATGTCATAACGCATGGCCTTATACTTACTCCCTGCGAGGCGAAGCCAGCCACAACCAATGTCACCATTCCTGCAGGTGGTGGAAACATCAGCATTGGTATCATCTCGCCACAGAATGATTGCCTGGCGAATGCCCTCAACGGAGACACGTGGGTATCCACATCATATCCGGACCAAAAACCGGGAACGGTGCAGTACACCTTTGGCGCCAATCCAGCGGGTGCGCCAAAGACGTTCAACCTCTGGGTAGCCGGGAGCACCGTCGCTGCTACCCAGGAGGGTGCACCATGCGACTTTACTTTTGCTGGTAACGTTTCCGTGACCTATCAAGGCGGCAGCAACGTAGTAGGTATTACCGGACCGCAGGGATGCCCCTGGAATCCACACACCGATTCTGATTGGATCTCGTTTCCAGCGTCGGGAGGTTCGGGCACGGGTACGCTCACCTTCCACTTCACAACGAACCCAGACACATCTGTTCGCAGCGGAACAATCACCATAGGCACACAATCTTTGGTTGTGCTGCAAAGCGGTGCACCTTCGTGCTCATTTGCCGTATCGCCGCTTGCGGGGAGCCTCCCGGCTACCGGAGGGGCTTTCGGCGTCACCGTCACAACCGGCCCACACTGCGGGTGGAGCGCTAGTAATGACAATCCCTGGATCACGCTTCCGCCGATGGCCCAGGGCATGGGTAGCGGCTCGGCTGTATTCATGATTGCGCCTAATCCGCAGTTCACTCAGCGTATGGGAGCAGTTACGGTTGCCGGCCAGAACGTTACGATCACCCAACTCGGGTCAGCCTCCTCTCCTAGTCCCTTGCGTTTCGTTTCTCTGCCGCCCTGCCGCGTCATGGAGACCCGCCCAGTGTACAATTTCGAGGGGAGGACCGGCGCGTTCGGGCCGCCCTTCCTAGCGGCTGGCGAAGTCCGGACGATGAATCTGCCAGTGTCCACCGTTTGCCAGATTCCGGCCACTGCCAGGGCGTATGTCTTGAATGTCACCCTGGTGCCACGCGGTGGCGTGAACTATGTGACCGTATGGCCAGCGGGTGATACCCGGCCCAGTTACTATAGCGTGCGGTCACCGGACGGCAATATTGTGGCTAATTCCGCAATCGTCAAGGCCGGCGTCAGCGGCGGTATCAGCGTGTACACCACAGACGCCACGGACGCCATTATCGACATCGCGGGCTATTTCACGGACGATCCCAACGTGCCCGCTCTGGTTTACTATCCGCTCACGCCCTGCCGCGTGATTGACACCCGGATTGACTACCGGACACCGCCGGGGCCGTTCGGGCCGCCGTCCATGGGCGTGCGCGAGACCCGGCATTTCCGATTCCCCTCCACGCCGTACTGCCAGATACCGATCGGTGCCGCGGCGTATTCCATGACGGTCACGGCGGTACCACAAGGGCCGCTGCAATACCTTACGGCATGGCCAACCGGCGGGCCGCAACCCAATGTCTCAAGCCTGAACTCGCCTGCCGGCCGGACGCTGGCCAACAGCGTTATCATTCCGGCCAACATGGACGGCAGCGTCGACGTGTTCACTTACAACCAGACGGATTTCCTGGTAGACATCAACGGTTACTTTGCGGCGGATGACGGCAAGACCGGCCTTTACTATTTCCCGGTGACCCAATGCAGGGCGGTGGATACGACCAATGCGGCGTATGTGACCGGGTATGGCGGGCCGATGTTTGCGGATGATACTACCCGGAGCTTTGCCGTACCAACCTCGCCGTACTGTACAGGGATACCGGCCACGGCCAAGGGCTATGCGTTGAATGTGACTGCTGTACCAAACGGGTCACCCATGCCGTTTCTCACGGTGTACCCGACCGGCAAATCCCGGCCCAATGCGTCCATCCTGAATGCTTTCGAGGGGCAGACAGTGAGCAATTCAG
This sequence comes from Bryobacterales bacterium, assembly GCA_020847895.1. Lineage (GTDB taxonomy): Bacteria > Acidobacteriota > Terriglobia > Bryobacterales > Bryobacteraceae > CADEFT01. The sequence continues at coordinate 249 of JADLBG010000700.1, read as the reverse complement.
TAGTGGTGCCAGCGGGTAGTAATGGTGCGGTGGATGTGTATGCGTACCGGAAGACCCATGTGGTGGTGGAGGTTAGCGGGTATTTTGGGAGGTAAGCAGATCACGAGGAGTTGAAATCCATGTCGGTGCTTACCATTTCATCGACAGCCGCATTAAGACGCAAGCCTTGTTCACCTTCTCGAGACTACCTCGCCTTCGAGGAGAATCGGCACAGACGCGTCGACCTCCTCTGCATCTATGACAATTCCG
>JADLBG010000699.1 GCA_020847895.1 Bryobacterales bacterium | reverse complement strand
TTCAGTTCGTACTTTCGCTCCAGTTGCTTTCCCGCGGTCAACTGGAACATGGCCGAAGCCATGCGGTTCAATTTCTTGAGGCTGTGCTCGATGCGCTGCAACAATTCGCGCTGGCCGCTGGTGAGCGGTCCGAACTGTTCTTCGAGCAGCAAACCACAGTACCCGCTGGCGGCGGTCAGCGGGGCGCGCAGATCATGGGCGGAGCGGGCCCAGAAATTCGTACGATCGTCTTCCATCTCCTGCAGCCGGAGTGTGGAATGAAGCAGACACTCGAGCAGGGCATCGCGGTCCGCCTTCATCGGATCGCCGGGCTCCTGTCCCTGGTTGTTGAGGCGGCCGACGAGATGGGTGAGAAAAACTTCGAGAGCAGCCGGACTCACCGGCTTCAACAAAGTGGTTGCTCCGGCGTGAGGAAACCGGTCGAGAAACGCTTTGAGAGAGTTGCGGCGGACCAGGAAGACATCCACTCCCAGAGACCGGCTCTCGGGAATCCGCGGCTTGGCGTCGAGGTCCCAAATCTGCATTTCCGCTTCGACGGCTTGTTCAGCTTCGGCTAATACGACGTCGCAATGGTCAAGAGGAAGTTTCGCCGCCACTTCTTGACAAAGCGGCAAGAGTGACCGATCTTTCGTAATCAGTGCAATTCGCACACTATCCCTCATCCCCCAGGACATCTTGTTCTTCCCAGAAGTCGCGCCTAAGTCAAATTTGTCCGATACCAAAAAATTACAGGAAATCCCGGATTTTGAACAGGGGGGAATTTCCCCCCTCCCCCCGAACCCGCAAAGTCTTGGTACTAAAACCTTTAAAATGGGAACAAAGGTCTAGCCGACACAAGGTTGAGGGGGGACCACCAAGCACAATTGAGGGGAGAAGAACCAGCAAATCCTCAGGATGCGAACCGTTCTTCCGCGGCGATCGCCGTCACCCGTTTCCGGTCATGAGTCCCGATCTTGGCATAGAGGCTGCGCACGTGCCAGCGCACGGTTTCCCGGCTGATGAACAGCTTTTCCGCGATCTTCCGGTTGTTGTAGCCCTGGCCGATCAACTGCAAAACCTCCCGTTCGCGCGGCGTCAAGCGCCTTGACGAGGAGGCGGATAGAAGCTTGCGGATGGCAGTCGAAAGCACGATCCGCGAGAACCATAACTCACCTGATGCCACGGCGTGTAAAGCACGGTGCATGTCCGAAGTGGACATGTCGGTCCATAAGACACCCGAACATCCCAATTGCAGTAAGTCCAGTTCGGGAACACGATTGGTCTCGGAGTTGCAAATAGCAAGTATCTTGTTGAGATGTCCCTCACCGGAAAACTCGAGAAGAAAGCCCGGATCGAGCGACAGGATGAATTGTTCGGAGGCAATCAGCAGGCAGGGTCCAAGCTTATGGCAACCGGCAAGGATTTCGGCAGGCTCTCCCTTCAGTTCAAGGATTGTAAATTCGGTGGATGCGTTGAGTTGCTTGACAAAACTTGCCGGAAGACCGGCGGCTATCACGAGAGGTGATCGAGTGGAAGTCCGCCTGGCGTGATTCACCGCCGTTTCCACCATTTCCTCCGATACCATACACACCTCCCCCCACTCACGCATCCGTGTGCGTGAATTTTAAGCTCTTCCTTACGAGATCACCCCCAGAGTACTTGAATCTCCAGCCGGTGTAAAGACCGGAAGTACTAGAACCTCTAATGCTTTTGACATCTGGTACTGGGGTTCCTTCTCCCCCAAACTCTATCTGGAAAAGAAGTTTTGCCGGATATATGCCCGGTAGTACTTCCAGTCTGCGTCAGTGGAAACTTTACGGCTTTGTGGTAACGCTTCCCAAACGGTTGGTCAGAGTGACCGATTCCAGACTGAGTGCACCGGCATCGCCTTGCACGGTGAACTGCTGGGAGAAGGTGAATTGACTCCCGTATTGGGAGGCGGAAGCCGGATCCTGGAACCAGGTGTTGAACATGCTCTCCACGGGAATCGTGACTTCAGGCGTCTGTAAAGTCGCCCCTCCCGAGGTCGAGAACCGGAATACCGCCTGAGTGACCTCGCGAGCCGTGACGTAGCCTGTCACCTGTACGGTCAAGTTTGAGGCCGACCGGGTGAACGACACGCGTTGGATCACCGGGGCGGCTCGTTCGACACGTGTCGTGAAGCTCGGCGCGGGATCCGGCGTCACATCGACACCGGAAACCTGTAGCGCCACCGTCAGCCGCAGAGTTCCTGCGACGGTCCCGGTCTGCAACGCGAGTTGATCCATCGGGAAAACGGCCCCGGTGGTATTTGCGGGAATGGTGAAAGCAACGCTCCGGCCCCCGGTGGAGAACTGAATCGACGCATCACCGGCGCCGGAATCGGGCACGAAGCCCAGATTTAACTGGCCGGCCAGATCCACAGGGAAGGGAGCGGCCAGGGCAAGCTGAATTTTCGGCTGGCTGGCCGCATTCGAGGTTGCCGGAAGCCCGCTCAGCGCGAGGTCCGGCAGTTTCACTCCGATCGTCATGCGAAACAGATCCGCGGCGGCGGCGCGCGTTGAATCCGTGACGCGGATGGTGAAGGTGAAAGAGCCCGGAACCTTCGGCGTGCCGCTGAGTTCCCCCGTTGCCGCGTCGATCGTCAAACCGTCAGGCAGCCCGTTAGCGGACCAGGCATACGGCGGAATTCCCCCGGATGCGGAGATATTCTGCGAAAAAGGTATACCTACAACGCCGGGAGAAAGGTCATGCGCGGTGGTCAGGCTCAGCGGACTCGGATTGATGAGAACCGAAAATGACTTCGAAGCGGTCAGGGCGGCGGTATCCCGCGCCGTCACGGTGAAATTGAAAGTGCCTGCCGCAGCCGGAATGCCGGAAAGGTTGCCTGTCTGCCCGTCGAGCGTCAGTCCTGGAACCGAGCCGGCGGAAATCGTCCAAGAGTAGGGCGAGGTTCCTCCGACGGCGGAAAAGCGCTGCACATAAGCGCTGCCGGCTGTGCCGTTCGGCAGCGGCGAAGCGGTGAGGATATTGAGCTTGGGATTTTCCACCACCAGGGTGAACGATTTTGAGGTCTTGACGCCAAGACTATCGGTCACCTGAATGGTAAAGGGGAAGCTTCCGGTAGCCTGCGGAACGCCGCTGATGGTGGCGGAGGTGGGATCGAATGTCAGCCCTCCTCCAGGCGATCCGGACAGCAGCGCCCACTGATACGGCGGAATTCCTCCCGTGGCCGAAAACGTCTGCGAATAGGCAAGCCCTACCGTGCCCGAGAACACCGCGCTGGTGGCAATCACGAGCGGTGCAGGATTCACGGTCAGGGTGAACGATTTCGAGGCATTGAGCCCCGAACTGTCGGCCAGTTGCACGATGAACGTGAAGACGCCGTTTGTAGTAGGTGTTCCGCTCAGAACGCCCGTGCCTGCATCGAGAGCCAGTCCAGGGGGAGCGAGCGCGGTGGACCAACGGTAAGGCGGCGTACCTCCACTGGCGGTAAGCAACAGCGTGTAGGCGGCGCCCACTATCCCCACAGGCAACGTCGAATCGTTCGCAATCGAGAAGGGCGGCAGGGTAACCGTTAGCTGGAGGGCCTTCTCGGCGGTGGTTTGCAGGCTGTCGGTGACGCGCGCCGTAAAGGAGGCGGTCCCGGTGGCCGTGGGGATTCCCGAGATGATTCCGGTAACCGGGTTCAAGGTGAGGCCGGCGGGCAGCGCGCCACTCGAGATCGTCCAGGAATAGGCGGGAGATCCACCCGAAGCGGTCAGGCTAAAAGTGTAGGCCCTACCGATAACGGCTGCGGTAAGAGTGTCGGTGAGGATGCTCACAGGGGGCGGCGTAACTGTGAAGGTCAGCGGATTCGACTGCCCCCCATCCGCGTTCCGCACCTGAATCAGCGCCACTCCCGGCGACGCGATCAGGTTTGCCGGCACGTTGGCCGACAATTGCGTGGCGGAAAAAAATGTCGTGGTGAGGGGTATGGATAGATTCCAGTACACCAAGGCATTGGGAGCGAAGTTGGAGCCCGTCAGTGTAATGCTGAGCGCCGCGC
>JADLBG010000698.1 GCA_020847895.1 Bryobacterales bacterium | reverse complement strand
GCTGACCAATGCCAGGATCTTCCTGCTTTCCTGCTTGTTGTTCATATCTGGTTATAGGAATTCAGACGAGGGCTGGTAAAGAACACCACCATGTTAGCTCATTGCGGCGGAACTTTGCCCATGCGTCTGTGCCAGGCAAGCGCGGTTCGGACAATCTCTTCAAGAGTCGAGTGCCGGGGTCCCCACCCGAGCACTTCCCGTGCCCGTAACGCCAAAGCGACAAGCGCCGGGGAATCTCCCGCCCGCCGCGGCGCAAGGCTCACCGGAACCGGCAGACCGCTGATTCCCTCCACCGCGGAGATGACCTCGCGGACGCTGTGCCCCAAGCCCGTGCCGACGTTCAGCGCCGTCGACGCGCCCCCGTTGTGGAGATACTCGATCCCCATCACATGCGCGCGCGCCAAATCCGTTACGTGGATGTAATCGCGAATCGCCGTGCCGTCGGGCGTGGGGTAGTCCGTTCCAAACAGCCCGACGGGAGGGCGGACGCCCAGGGCCGCGTCGATCACCAGGGGAATCAGATGAGTCTCGGGTTCGTGCGCTTCGCCGGTTTCTCCATCCGGATCCGCGCCGGCTGCATTGAAATAGCGAAGGCAAAGCGACCGGATGCCGTAGGCGGACCCGTACCACTCGAGGGCCTGCTCGAAGAACCGCTTCGATTCGCCGTAAGGATTGATGGGAATTTTCGGGGAGTCCTCGGGGATGGGAACATCCGCCGGCGCACCATACACCGCCGCCGTCGACGAAAAGACGATATCGCGCACACCCGCCGCCGCCATCGCGTCCAGAAGGTTCAAGGAATTCACGAAGTTATTACGGTAATATTTCGATGGCGCTCTCACAGATTCGCCGACGAAGATATACCCCGCCAGGTGCACCACCGCTTCCACACCCTCGAGCGCCGCGCGCACCGCGGACCGGTCCGCAAGATCCCCTTCGAGCAGAGGACCCCACCGGACCGCCCATCTATGGCCCATCTCGAGATTGTCGAACACAACCGGCGTATGCCCCGCCAATTTCAGCGCCTTGGCGACGTGGCTCCCGATGTATCCCGCTCCGCCGGTGACGAGAATTCGCATGAAGCATCCATCATAGCCTGGAGGCAATCCCTTGCCCGCGCAGCAGTACACCCAGGCGCGAACGGGATCCGCAATCTCGCGTGCTAAGGTGGTCTCATGGCTGGGGCCATCAATCCATTTCAAGATTCCTTGCGGTTCGACCGTAGAGTTCCGCCTGCCGCCATCGTCATCTTCGGCGCGAATGGCGACCTGACGAAGCGGAAGCTGATTCCTTCTCTCTACCGGCTCGCCTTCGAACGCCGCATGCCGTCCGGATTCGTCATTTACGGCAATTCCCGCACGCCCATCTCGGATGAGGATTTCCGCGAGAAGATGAAGGAATCCGTCCGCCAGTTCCTCGAGGACAGTCCATTTGACGATGCGCTGTGGGACGAATTCGCCAAGGCGATCTTTTATCTTCCGGGGGATCTGAAAGACCCGGTCTTTTACCAGACGCTTGCGTCCCGGCTGAATGCCCACGAGGCGAGTACCGGAGGCAACATTCTCTTTTACCTGTCCACGCAGCCCTCACACTATGAACCTGTGGTGAACGGGTTGGCCTCGGTAGGTCTGGCGGAAGGCAAAGGTTGGCGCAGGGTCGTGGTGGAGAAACCCTTCGGATACGATCTGGCAACCGCGCGTGAACTGAATCATCGCCTGCAGGCGGCATTTCCCGAGAAGGAAATCTATCGCATCGATCACTACCTCGGCAAGGAGACGGTCCAGAACATATTGGCGTTCCGCTTTGCCAACGGCATCTTCGAGCCCCTGTGGAATCGCCGTTACGTGAACCACGTGCAGATTACCGCCGCCGAATCCATCGGCGTGGAGGGACGCGGGGCATACTACCAGACCTCCGGCGCGCTGCGGGACATGATCCAGAACCATCTGCTCCAGGTCATGGGCACCATCGCCATGGAACCGGCTGCCGTCTTCGAGCCCAACGCCGTGCGCGATGAGCGAGCCAAACTGCTGCGTTCCGTGCGAGTGCATAACGAGGAGGATGTCCCGGCAAACGCCGTGGCCGGACAGTACGGACCGGGGCGGGTAGGCGCCACCAATATCCCCGGCTTCCGGCAGGAGCCCGGCGTCGATCCCGCCTCCCCTACCGATACCTACGCGGCGGTGACCTTCTTCATCGACAACTGGCGCTGGGCGGGCGTTCCTTTCTACATCCGCAGCGGAAAGCGCTTGCCGAAACGCGTTACGGATATCGCCATTCACTTCAACGCCGCTCCGCTCTCCATCTTCGATCGTGACAACCACAACGGATACACGATGCGTCCGAACCTGCTCATCATTCGGATTCAGCCCGAGGAAGGTATCTCTCTGCGGTTTCTGTCGAAAAACCCCGGCGCCGGCATGAAACTGCGCCCCGTGTCCATGGATTTCAACTACGGCTCGAGCTTCGGCGTCCGCACCCCCACCGCCTATGAGACCCTGCTGCTCGACGCCATGGCCGGCGACGCCACGCTCTACACCCGCCAGGATATGGTGGAAGCCTCATGGCAGGTGGTGCAGCCCATTCTCGACTACTGGGGTTCCCGCAAGTTCAATTTTCCGAATTACGACGCCGGATCGTGGGGGCCCGCGGAGAGTGACGATATGCTCGCCCGGCGCGGCCATGTGTGGAGGGTTCCATAATGCCCCCCAAAGTCACTCCGGAAGCCATATTGAAAGAGCTGAGCGAGCTTTGGGTGGGCCTCGGCGCAGGCGACGAAGCCGGCGTGTTGCGCGCTTGCGCCATGACGCTCATCATCGCCGCCGACGAGGAGGAAGAATCAGGCGTGCTCGGCGAGATGATCGCCGAAATCATGCACGACCACCCCAGCCGCGCCATCGTGCTCCGCGTGCGCGACGGCTCCGATCCGGACATCGAGTCCCGCGTGCTCGCTCAATGCTGGATGCCGTTCGGGCGCCGCCAGCAGATTTGCTGCGAGCAGATCGAAATCATGGCCTCGGAGGGAGGTCTCCAGGATGTTCCCCGAATCGTGCTCGGAGTGATGGCGCCGGACCTTCCCGTTGTGCTCGTGTGCCGCGGCCCGAAGCTGTTTTCCCTGCCCGCCTTTCAGCCGCTGCTCTCCGTGGCAGGGAAGGTGATCGTGGACTCTCGCTGTGCACCCGAACCGCAAAGAATGCTGGAGCGCATCGCCGGCCTTCGGCAACTCGGTCACGCTATCCATGATCTCTCCTGGACGGCACTTACCCCTTGGCGCGAGGTGATTGCCTGCGCTTTCGATGACCGTGCCACCCTTTCCCGGTTGCACGAGATCCATCAAGTCTCCATTACGGCGGACAAACGCGGTCCCGGACCGGAAGCATGGTACCTGGGAGCCTGGCTGCTCCGGGGATTGGGCCTCCGGACCGGCATCGAATTCGCAGTGGCTGAGTCGGACGATCCGATTCATGCCGTGGAACTTCGTGGACCGGGACTGAACATCTCGTTCACCCGCGACTCGCGGACGGTCATCCGCTTCACCCGCGGAGGCGTTGCCAACAACCTGCCCTTCACCGTATCATCCGACTGGGATCTGATGCGGGAAGAATTAGCGCTGCTTGGGAAAGATCACATTTTCGAGGAAGTGCTCCCCATGGCTATCGCGCTGGCGGGAGGATAACATGAGCACGCACTGGCACACCTATCCAACGGTGGAGGATGCCGCTGAAGCCTGCTCCCGGGTCATTTTGACGCGCCTCGAGGAGGCTTTGGCCGGTCGGAATCTGGCCGCCATCGCTGTCTCCGGCGGATCCACCCCGAAGCTGTTGTTTCAACACATGGCGGCTGGCGTCTTCGATTGGGAGCGGGTCCACCTCTTCTGGGTGGACGAACGCGTGGTGCCGCCGTCGAATTCCGAGAGCAATTACCGTCTTGCCGAGGAGCATTTCATTGTGCCCGCCGGCTTCCCCCGCCCGAATGTCCACCGGATTCACGGCGAGTTGTGGCCCAAGGCCGCGGCCGAACGGTACACGCATGACATTCAGGAGTTCTTCTCTCTCGGCGAGGGCGATTTGCCGCATTTCGATGTGATTCACCTCGGGATGGGCGCCGATGCGCACACTGCCAGCCTGTTTCCCGGCGAGCCTCTGATTGAAGACCGCGAACGTATCGCCGCGGCGGTGTACGTGGAAAAACTCAACAAGTGGCGCGTGACGCTGCTGCCCGGCGTGCTCTCCGCGGCGAAGCACATTGTGATCCTCACCGCGGGAAGCGACAAGGCTGAGGCCGTCCGGCATGTCTTCGAGGATCCGTATGATCCGCGGCAGTTTCCGGCGCAGATTGTTTCCCACCGGTGCCGGCACGTCACCTGGTTTGTCGATACCGCGGCCGCGTCGCTCGCCTCGGTATGAAGTGCTTTGCGCTTCTGCTTGCGCTGGCTGCCTGCCTGTGGGGCGGCGGCGATCCGCCTCTCAACCGGCTGGTCTTCGGTGGAGATGTCATGCTCGGCCGCTATGTCTACCTTCAGGCGCAGAGCCGCAACGATCCCACCTGGCCTTTCCGCGAAGTGGCGGCCATCCTGCGCGATGCGGACATCGCCTTTGCCAACCTCGAGTCGCCCTTCGCGCCTAACCCTCCCTACTTCGAAGACCGTATGGTGTTTCGCGCTCATCCTTCCATGGTGGAAGGACTGAAGTTCGCCGGCATCGACATCGTTTCCACGGCCAACAATCACGTGCGCGACGCAGGTCCTCCCGGCATCGTGTTCACGCTCGAAACACTGGCGAAGAACGGAATAGCCGCCGTTGGCGCAGCGCTCCGGCCTGAAGATGCGCACAAAGGCGTCGTGCTCCAGAGCAAAGGCGTGCGCTTCGGATTTCTTGCCTACACCTACGACCAGCGCAACGGCAATCATCCCGATGACGATCCCCGGGTTGCGATGGTGAACGAAGCCGCCGTCGCGCGAGACGTCAAAGATCTGCGCGGCCGTTGCGACGTCGTCATCGTCTCGATGCACGCCGGCTATGAGTATCACGCGCGACCCAATCGCCGGCAGATCAGCTTCGCCCGTGCGGCTATCGATGCCGGAGCCTCCATCGTGGTGGGCCATCACCCCCATGTAGTGCAGCCCGTTGAGGAGTTCAAGGGCGGCCTCATTTTCTACTCCCTCGGCAATCTGGTATTTGACCAGCCCCCGAAAAAGGGAGTCCGCCAGCGTGCGATCGCCGAGGTGGTGTTCTCCGGAACTCGCATCACCGGCCACAAGTTGTACTAACAACTCCGAAGAGCGCTGTGGAATAATAGACAACCTGCATTGGAGGTGCTCATGAACGAGATCCCCCGTCTGGCGCTGCCTGTCATTGTGATGCTCGTGCTGCTGGCGATCTTCATCGCCGCGGCTCTCTTCAGCCGTAATTACCTCAAAGTGCCGCCCAAT
>JADLBG010000697.1 GCA_020847895.1 Bryobacterales bacterium | reverse complement strand
GTTTGACCCTTCCGCACCCGTTCCGACAACGAGACTAGCTCCTCACTATATTGCACACTCCAAGGCTCCTTGGCGTCAAACAGGCTGCGCAACGCCCCGGGCAGTTTGGAGACGCTTTCGAGAGCTCGCGAGCGGGCCGCGTGCGCGTCGGGTAACGGCCCCACGAGGTGGCCGCCGAGAAGAACGGGACGCAAGAGAGCCTCCACGGCGGGCGTCCCCGGCGTACAGGCAGGGCACTCCCACGAGCATCCCACCACGTCGTGATCGGCGTAGCGGAAAACCTGCTTGGCTCCGGGGAGGGTGTGCTTTCCCTCGCTGTATTTCGCCGTGTAGCGCCTTTCCGTAGAGGAACTGAGCTCCACAAGTTTGTAAACCGCGCCGAGGTTGGGAACGTCGCGCGAGGTGGCGAGGTCGGTGCCCACGCCGAACGCATCGATGGGCGCCTTGGCTGCCATCAGTTCGGAGATCTTGTACTCGTTGAGGTCACTGGTTCCCATGATCCTGGCATCCTGGAAACCCTGCGCGTCGAGGATCTGACGCACGGCGCGGGAAACCTCCACGAGATTCCCGCTGTCGATGCGCACTCCCCACATGGGCCGCCCCAGGGAGGCGGCAATGCGCGCCCCCTCGAGGGTGTCGTAGGTGTCGATGAGGTAAACAGTATGCTCGCCGAGCAATTCCTGCAATCGGCGGTAGGCTTCCCGTTCCGTGGAAAAGGCCTGCACCCAACTATGGGCGGCGGTACCGAAAACAGGTATCCCGAACTTGAGGCCCGCAAGGGCATTGCTGCTGCCGATGCAACCGCCGATATAAGCGGCGCGGCCGGCGAGCACACCGGCCTCCGGAGTGTGGGCGCGGCGGGTGCCGAATTCGACCACCCCGCGGCCGCCGGCGATTTCGACGATGCGCGCGGCTTTGGTGGCGATCAGTGTTTGAAAGGCGATGGTGGAGGTGAGGTAGGTCTCGACAATCTGCGCCACCACAATGGGCGCCCGGACCGTGAGGATAGGCTCTCCGGCGAAGACCGGAGTCCCCTCGGGCATGGCGAAGACGTCTCCGGTGAAGCGAAGCCCGGCGAGGTAATCGAAGAAATCAGACTCAGCCTTGGCGAATTGGGGCAGACTTCGCAGATACTCGATTTCCTCGCGGGTGAACCGGAAGTCGAGAAGGTAATCGACCGCCTGTTGAAGTCCCGCGGCAATGAGGAAGTTGCGGTTATGCGGCAGGCGGCGGACAAAGAGCTCGAAGGTGGCGGTCTCACCGGTTTTCCCGGCCGCGAAATAGCCCGCGGCCATCGTGAGCTGATAGAGGTCGGTGAGTAGCGCGTTCACGAGCTACTTCTTCTTGTCGTCTTTCTTCGCGGGAGCCGGGGCTTTGATATCGGCGGCGGCCTTTTCGAGATCGTCCACTGCTTTGGGATCGAGTTCGTAGACCGAGGGTTCGTTTTCGCGGATAGCGAAGTAATTGTTGCCGTTCTTCGAAATGAGCACGTGATCGGCAATCTTGCCGTCCTTCGCCGTCACGCGGACGTCGAATTCCGGCTTCGTGTAGCCCGAGTCAACAAACTTCGTGGCGGAAAGATCGCGCAGCTTGTCGATGAAGGATTGGATGCTGACGGAATCCATCTGCTGGTTTCCGAGGGTCCATTTCTCTCCGGACTTCTGGTAGACCTTCAACTCGCCGGCAGCGTTCCTGACTTCGAGCTTGGTGGGATCATTGAATCCGAAATCAAACAGTTTCTTGTTGCGGAAATCGTCCAGGCCTTTATCGAGGCCTTCTCCGAGGTCATTCGGCGCCTTGTAAAATCCGGCAACCGCCGAACCTTTGGCGTAATAGTCTTTGTCCTTCTTGTGGATTTCGAGAGCATGCGTTCCGGAGGCGTCGGTGAGTCTCACTACAGCCACCTTTGTTCCGGAAGCGTAGCCGGCCGCGGCTTTCTTTGCATCCTCCTCGGAGATGCCGGTTTCCATCTTCGCATCCTTCACTTTGCGCACGAGTTCTTCGACGGCCCAATTGTCGGCGCGTAACGGCTTGGGCTTCACGAGTTGCCATTCGTTCTGGTTGTTCTTTCCGAATTCGAGTGTCTGTCCCTTGGCAGAGAGTTCCACGCGAGAGAGCTTTTCGGAATCGAAAGCCACCAGCCGGCGGTCACGAAGATCCTGCGCCGATTTGTCGAGCGAGGTCTTGAGAAAGCTGCCCGCGGTGTAGACTTTGTTTTCTCCACCGAGGCGTACGAAGTAACCACTGCTGGTTGCGGTTTCATCGCCGATATCAAGTGTTACTTTCTTGCCGTCCTTCCTGGTGACGGTCACCTGCAACTGAGGATCTTTAAGGCCGAACGCGGAAAGATCGGTGGCGTTCTCTTCCACAAGGCGATCGGAGTTCACCGTAGCCAGTGACGACGCCACGGCGCCTGCCGCTTCCTGATCGGCGGGCAGGGCTTCCGGAGCGGTAATCTGCCACTTCTCACCCTTTTTCAGCACGACGTCCTTACCGCCCCGGTGATGAATTTCGATCTGCTGGATCTGGTCTTCGGGGATGGAAACGATCTTGGGAGATTCGCTGCTACCCTTTTTCTCCTCGTTCTGTTTGTGCCTCTTGGAGAGATAGATACCGCCGCCAAGCAGAACCAGCACGACGAGCGCCAGCAGCATTCCACGAAACTGCATCGATATTCTCCTCCTGTTGAACGGCCTGTGTGCCGCGTTAGCGGCGCTTCCACCAGACGCTGAGCCCGACTGCAATGACGATGAGGGGCAGCATCAGCACGCTCGAATAAAACACCAGGGACATCTGGCGCCGCGTGAGGTTGAGCCTGCGGTCCTGCGGTTCCTTGGGGCGAATGGAGATGAGGTCTTCGTCGGCGGAGAGCCAGTTGAGCATATTCATCGCCAGGTCGCGGTTGCCATTGAAGCCGAGAATGTTGTTCGCCATGAAGCCCGAAGAGCCGACGACAACGAAGCGCGGCTTGGTATTGTTGCTCGAGGCTTGCGGGTTACCGCCGTAGGCGCCGGCAACGGCAAGGGTGAACGGACCCTTCTTATCATTCTCCGGATTGAGCTTGATTTCAGGCGAAGAGAGGTTGGTGGTGGCGTAGCTGTTCGGGCTGGTAGACAGTAGTTTGTCCACGGTGAAGTTGGTGACCGACTGGGTATCGATGGAGCGCGCCAGCGGGAATGCGGTGGCTACTTCCTTGAGGTCACGTACGATAATGTGCGATTCATACGTGGTGACAAGGGGTATTACCTCACTGAGTCCGAACAGTTGACCGACGCCGCTTGTGTCTAGAACCAGGTCTTTAACGGGCGTCACACCCCATTCGCCGACCAGTTTGATCAGCGGCGGGTTGTCTGAAATCGTTTCCTTGCCGACCTGCATTGGGGGATCGAGGGCAATGAGCACTCGACCGCCGGCGATGAAGTACTTGCGAATGGCGTCGGCGGCGGGTTCAGTGTAATCGAAACGCGGGCCGGCCACCAGCAGGACGGTACAATCCTTGGGTACTTCCGGCTTTTCGACAAGTTTGATGGTCCGGGTCTTGTAGTTGTTCTTTTCGATGAGTTCCTTGAGGCGGCTGTAGCCGGTGCGGTCGGAATCGTCGAAGCTATGCTCGCCGCTGCCGAGCACGGAGCAGACGGTGCGGTCGCCGGACTTGAGGGCGCGAATGAGAGCGCTGGTGATTTCTTCCTCTGTCAGGCTACGCGCCTCTTCCCGCTTCCCCCCCGCTTCCACGAAGATTGTTCCGGTGGTGCGGACGCCATATTGTTTGGCGATCTGGGGTTTCTTGTCGGGGTCGACATATTCAACGGACAGTTTGTTCGAGAGATCGGCGTAGCGATCGAGCAGGTCCTTGGCGGCGGGGAAGCCGGAGGTGCGGTCAAAATAGACGATCTTGACGTTGTTCTTGAGGCCTTTGACGATCTTCGCGGTCTGCTCGGCGAGGCTGAAGCGCTTGTTGGAGGTGAAGTCGTGGGTCTTGACGTTCTGCGAGGCGAGCCAGTTCGCCGCGCCGAGGACGGCAAGAATCACCAGAATGTAGACGGTGACGTAAAGGGAGTACTTAGTCTGACGGGTCTTCATCCAGTTCGAATCCATTTACGCCCTCCACCGCAGGGATTCCATGGACCTCGTGGTCAGGAAGAGCCCGAGAAAAATCAACGACAGGTAGTACACGACGTCCTTGCTATCCAAAACGCCCTTGGCGAAATTCTCAAAATGCCCGGTGACGGAGAGATAGGAAATGACCTTGCCGGTGGTGGAGGTGTCATAAGCCGCCACCCAATCGAGGACCCACAGCAGGAGGCAGACGACGAAGGTTCCGGCTCCGGCGATGATCTGGTTGCGGGTGCAATTGGAGATGAACGCTCCGACGGCCAGAAGGCAACTGCCTTGCAGCAGCAATCCGAAATAGCTGATGAGAATCGGCATTCCATCGGGTTTTCCGTAGAGGAAAAGGATGGCCAGATCGAAAGCCGAGATGCCGAGTATGGCGGCATACAGGAGGACCGCGGCGAGCCATTTGCCGAGAATGATTTGCAAGTCTGTGACCGGGGAAGTGGCCAGCAGTTCGATGGTGCCGGTTTTCTTCTCCTCGGCGAACATCCGCATGGTGATCATGGGGATGATGAAGAGTCCGATGACGCTGACGTTCATCATCACGGGGCGCACCACCCACTCATTGAGATCCATGGGCATGCTGCGTCCCATCATCTGCATCTCCGTTCCGCGGACCACGAATATGGCGACCGCGGCGTAGAAGAAGTATCCGAAGATGAG
>JADLBG010000696.1 GCA_020847895.1 Bryobacterales bacterium | reverse complement strand
GCGTGAAGCCGCTGCATTATCTCCTGGTGATTCTGGCCGCCCGCATCCCGCGCTATTTCGGACTTGCCTATCTGGGATCGCAACTCGGCGAGCATACCATGGGCTGGCTCAAAGCCCATGTCTGGCACCTCGTGATTTTCGCTTTGTTGCTGGCCGCCGTACTCGCGCTGGCCGTCAGGCTAGTATCTCGCGGATCACGCTCCCCGAAACGTCCGTGAGCCGCATGTTGCGCCCGTTGTAGAAGTAAGTCAGCTTCTCGTGATTCAGCCCCAGCAGGTGGAGCACGGTGGCGTGCAGATCATTGATCGACTTTCCGCCTTCGGCCACCTTGTATCCGAACTCGTCGGAACTGCCCGCCGCGGCGCCGCCCTTCACGCCGCCTCCCGCCAGCCATACCGTGAACACGTGCGGATTATGGTCGCGCCCGTTCATGCGCTGCGAAATGGGCATGCGGCCAAACTCGCCATGCCATAGGATCAAAGTCGAATCGAGCATCCCGCGTGATTTCAGATCCCGCAACATGCCGGCGACGGGGCCATCCGTTTCCGCGGCGTGCATGCCGTGGTTCTCGACAATATCCCAATGCGCATCCCAACTTGACTGAAAATTGCCGCCGCCCGAATAGATCTGCACCATGCGCACCCCGCGCTCCACCAGCCGCCGCGCCATCAGACACTGGCGTCCGAAATATTCGGTGATCTTGTTATCCAGGCCATAGAGCTTCTTTGTGGCCGCGGATTCCTTCTCCACATCCACGGCCTCGAGCGCGCTGGTCTGCATGCGAAAAGCCAGCTCATAGGTTGCGATGCGCGCGGAAAGTTCCGAATCGTCCGGATTCCTGCGGGCGTGCCCGGCGTTCAACTCACCGAGCAGACGCAGCCATCGCCGCTGCCTCTCCGGCGTCATGTCTTCGCCCGGCTTGAGGTCGACAATCGGATCGCCTGTAGAGCGGAATTGCGTGCCCTGATACGCCGCCGGCATGAAGCCGTTCATCCAATTGGGAGCGCCGCCAATCGGACCCCCGCGCGGATCGGTGAACACCACAAACGCCGGCAGGTTCCGGTTCTCCGTTCCCAGCCCGTAAGTGATCCAACTCCCCATGCTCGGATGGCCGGGCAGAATGCTGCCTGTGTTCATCTGAAACAGCGCCGGAGCATGGTCGTTGCTGATGGCGTACATCGAACGGATGAAGGCGATGTCGTCCACCAGTTCCCCGGTCTTCGGAAACAGGTCCGAAACGTCCCGCCCGCACCCGCCGTACTTCTTGAAGCCCCACGGTGACGGCATGATCCCTCCGGGGTTGCCCTGCGACACCACCACTTCCCCTTTGCCGGACATCACCTCGCCGCGCCGTTTGTAGAGTTCGGGTTTGGGGTCGAAGCTGTCCACGTGAGAGACGCCGCCGTAACAGAAGATCGAGATGACGGCTTTGGCCTTGGCGGGGAAATGCGGAGCGCGCGGGGCGAGCGGATTGGCGGCCGTGGCCGCGCGAGCCTGTTCGGTATTCATCAGGTCCGCGAAAGCCAGGCCGGCGATACCGCCGCCGGCGCGTTGAAGCAGTTCACGTCGGGATAGAAATCTCATGGCGCGTATACGAATTCGTTGCTGTTGAAGATGGCCTGGCAGAAATCCTGAAGCGATTCCTTGCCGCCGTCAAGGAACTTCACCGCCGTTGCCTTCTCCGCGGCATCAGGACGCCGCTGAAAGGCCAGCGTAAAAGCGAGTTCCACCTGCTTGCCCGAATCGGCGCCGGCTTCGCGCTCCAGACGTCTGGCGAACTGCTCCGCCTCGAAGCGCACGAAGCTGTTGTTCATCAGGATCAGCGCCTGCGGTGCGATGGTGGAGCGGTTTCGCCTCGGGCACGAAGAGATGCCGTCCGGCTTGTCGAACACCTCGAGCATCGGCAGCGGAATGCTGCGCTTCGAATGGATGTAGATACTGCGCCGCCACGTGTTGGGGTCGCTGTCGGGCTTTCCCGCCCACGTGCGGCCCGAACTGCCCTGGAACAGGGACGGGTCGATGAAGGGAAACACGCCCGGCCCTCCGGTTTTGGCATCGAGCGTGCCGGAGACCGCCAGCATGTTGTCGCGAATAATCTCGCCTTCCAGCCGCTGCCGCGGCATGCGCCACAGGAAGCGGTTCTCGGGATCGGCGGCCACCCCCGCGGCATAATCGTCACTCGACATCCGGTAAGCGGCGGACATCAGCATCAGCTTGTGCATCGCCTTCATGCTGTAGTTCTTGCGGATGAACTCGCTTGCCAGCCAGTCCAACAGTTCGGGATACGCCGGGCGCTCGCCCGTCTTCCCAAAATTGCTCGGCGTGCGGACAATGCCTTCACCAAAGTGATGCTGCCAGATGCGGTTCACCATTACACGCGCAAACAGCGGGTTCTGCCGCGAAGTGAGCCATTCGGCGAATGCCTTGCGGCGGTAGCTGGACTTGGCCCCGGGGGGCGGCGGCGGAAATTCAGGCTCGTGCCGTGCCACCACGCTCAGCACGCCCGGCTGCATCAGCGAGCCTTTGGAATCGGGGCTGCCTCGATACAGGAAGTAGGAGGGATCGGGCGTCGCCCCACCCTCGCTAATCGCCATTGCCGAGGGCAAGTGCCCCGGCCGCGTCTTCTCGATTGCCTTGATCTGCCGTTCCAGGTCCTCGAGCCGCGCGCGGTCTTCCGCGCTCATCGAAGCCACCACGTCCGCTTCCGTAAAATTGCTCGTCTTTTCCACCTGAATGACGTTCAGCTTCTGCCCTTCCGTGCGTTTCCCGGGGGGCGTCCGCAGCGCTTCCCGCACATAATCCGGCAGCTTGGCGCGTTCCTCGGCGATCTTCCTGTCGCGATACGGCTTCTTCAACGCTTCGGCCGCTTCCTTCAGCGGTTTCTCGAGCTCATCGATGCGCTTGTTGTCCGCCTGATAGCGCCGCACTGTGTCTTCGTCCACCAGCGGAACGTCATTGTCCTTTGTGGAAAAGAACACCGCCTGGATGCGGTAGTAATCCTTCTGCGGGATGGGATCGAACTTGTGATTGTGGCAGCGCGCGCAACCTGCCGTGACGCCGAGGAAGCTGTTCGACGTGGTCACCACCAGATCGTCCAGTTCGTCCATCCGCGTCATCTCACTCTTCACGTTGTGGTCGAGTCCGTGGCGTAGGAAGCCCGTGGCGATCAGCGCGTTTTTATCATTGGGAGCAATCTCATCTCCCGCCAGTTGCAGCCGCACGAACTGATCGTAGGGCAGATCGTTCGCAATCGACTGAATCACCCAGTCGCGATAGCGCCACGCATCGGGACGGTCGCGGTCATATTCGAACCCGCCGGAATCCGCATAGCGCACCAGGTCCAGCCAGTGGCTTCCCCACCGCTCGCCGTAATGCGGAGAGGCGAGCAACTGATCCACCAGCTTCTCCCACGCGTCCGCGCGCTTGTCGTTGAGGAAGGCATCCACTTGCGCCGGGGTAGGCGGCAATCCCCAGACGTCGAGGTATACGCGGCGCACCAGCGCGCGCCTGCCGGCCGCGGGCGACGGCTTCAGCTTGTGGTCCGCGAGAGTCTTTCGCACGAACGCATCGATGGGAGTGCGAGCCCAGCCCGCATCCGCAATCGTGGGCGGCTCCGGCCGCGCGATGGGGCGGAACGACCAGAACTGCCGCTCCTCTTCACTGATCGGCCTCTCTTCCATCGCCGCCATCGCCTTCTTCGCTGTGTCCGCCGGAGCTTCGATCGGCTTGTCGAGCGGCGCCCCGGTGCCGATCCAGCGGGAAACCACGGTGATCTGCCAGTCCTGAAGCTTCTTCCCCGGAGGCATCCGAGGCTGATCGATGCCGGCGACATGCCGGTAGATCTTACTCTTCATCGGATCGCCGGGCGCCAGCGCCGCTCCACTCATTCCGCCCTTCAACATCGACTCGCGCGTGCGCAGATCCAGGTCCGACATCTTGATCGCGGCTCCGTGACAGCCCAGGCAATTCGATGCCACAATTTCGGACATCTGACGGGGCAAATCCTGAGCCCATACGCACAGGGATGCAAGCGCTACCAGAAAGAGGGGTCGGACCACCGTATCCACATTCTACAGGATCAACGTCGGCGCCCGAAGGAACATCCTCATTTTCCTCTGCGCGCTTGGCGGCTCCGCGAGAACCTTAGTCGACTATTCCGTCTCCCTGCCCGCCCACCGCTCCCGCTTCCACTTTCTTATCTCCGCCAGCCTCTCCCCGATCCGCGCCTCCACGCCGCGGTTCGTCGGATGGTAGAACTGCGTTCCAACCAGCGACGCCGGCAGGCATTCCATCTCCGTCAATCCGCCCTCGAACTGATGCGCGTGCTGATACCCTTCGTGATAGCCGAGTTCCTTCATCAACCGCGTCGGAGCATTGCGCAACTGCATCGGCACCGGCTCGGCGAGCGCGTGCTTCGCCTTTTCGGATGCCGCCGCCAGGGCCGTATACGCGGCATCCGATTTCGGCGACACCGCCAGGTAAATCGCAAGCTGAGCGAGCGCCTGGTCGCCTTCCGGAATCCCCAGAAAATGTACACACTGCTGCGCCGCGATTGCCTGCTCCAGCGCCCGCGGATCCGCCAGTCCGATATCCTCGATCGCCATGCGCACCAGGCGGCGCGCGATGTAGAGCCGGTCCTCCCCCGCTTCCAGCATCCGCGCCAGCCAGTACAGCGCCGCATCGGGATCGCTCGAACGCACCGATTTATGCAGCGCCGAAATCAGGTTGAAATGCTCCTCGCCTGATTTGTCGTAGAGCAGCATCTTCCGCTGGATCACATCCTCCAGCAGTTGGGCCGGCACCGTGCCGTCCTCCCCCACGGCAGCGGCGAGCAATTCGAGCACTGTGTAGCCCGTTCTCGCATCGCCGTTCGCATAAATGGCGATCTGCTCAAGCTGTTCATCGGTGATCCGCAAGTGCCGCGCTCCCAAGCCTCGCTCCTTGTCTTCGAGAGCGCGCCGCAGCAACAAGGCGATCTCATCCGGGTTCAGCGCCCGCAGCGTGTAGACTTTCGATCGCGACAACAGCGCCGAGATCACCTCGAACGAGGGGTTCTCCGTCGTCGCGCCGATGAGGATCACGTCGCCCTGCTCCACGTACGGCAAGAACGCGTCCTGCTGCGCCTTGTTGAAGCGGTGGATCTCATCCACAAACAGAACCGTGCGCCGGCCGAGTTTGCGGTTGTGCTCGGCCTCGGCCATGATGGCTTTCACTTCCTTGATCCCGCTGGTTACCGCGCTGAACGGGACAAAGTCGCAGCGCGTAAGGCGCGCGATCAGCCGCGCCAGCGAGGTTTTCCCCACCCCTGGAGGCCCCCACAGAATCATCGACGTGAGTTGATCCCGTTCGATCTGCACGCGCAGCGGCTTGCCGGGCCCGAGGATGTGCTCCTGGCCGGCGTACTCCTGGAGGCTGTGCGGGCGCATGCGCTCGGCCAGCGGGCGCGAAGCGTCCACGGCGGCGGAGGCGAGCGGGGTTGGTTCAAAGAGGCTCATGGCTTCACAGCGGCCAGGCGCCGCTGGCGGCTCGCTTCGTACAGGATCACGGTTGCGGCCATGGCCGCATTGAGCGATTCGACGCCCAGAGTTGGGATGGCGATCTCCCGCGCCGCTGATCGCAGTTTTTCACTCACGCCGCGGCCTTCACTACCCACAATCAGCGCGCATCGCCGTGTGAAGTCCACATCCGCCACTTGAGCCGGCGCGCCCGGCACGGCCGCATAGACATCAAGGCGCCGCTGCGCCAGCGCGGTGCGCGCCAGATCGGCCTCCATCCCATGCACAACCGGCAGCCGGAACAGCGATCCCGCCGAGGCGCGCAGCGTTTTCGCGTTGTAGGGGCTCACCGACCCTTTCAGAAACAATACGCCGGTGGCGCCAAAGGCCTCCCCCGCGCGCACGATGGCGCCCGCATTCCCGGGATCCTGCACGCCGTCTAACACCAACAACAGAGTGCGCCCGCGCAGCAACTCCTCCATCGTCCACCGCGGCGGTTTCACCAGCGCAAGCACCCCCTGGCTCGACTCCGTGCTCGAAAGCTGCTGGAAAAGAGCATCCGGAACCACCGAAAAGCGCACATCCTTGAGATTGCGGATGTGCAACTCGACCGTGCCGCGCACGGATTCGGCGGAGAGCACCACGGGCACATGGCAATCGCTGCGCAGTGCCTCCTCGAGCAGATGAAAAGTCTCGGCCACGGCGCAGCCATCCTCGGTCAGCGTCCCGCGCAGCAGGGCGCGCCGGATCTCCTTGAGCAGCGGGTTGCGCGGGCTGGCGATGGAATGCATTTCAATCAGGACGGGCAAACGGGCGAATCCTCACACTATTCTAGTGTCGCCCGAACCCCTCGCGCGCCTCCTCACCCGGCGGGGACCTTAAGGAACTTCCGAGCCGCCGGAAATTTTTGGCGCTTTTCACCTCCGAAAAGCGCGTTAGACAATGTATGGTAGAACAGGCTGCGGTTGTCGGGAGGGAGATGAATTGTGCGCGGCCCGCACTTTCCGGCGAAACCGGTGAGAAAGGTCCCATGGAATCAATCGGCCGTTACCGCGTGGTCCGGGAGTTGGGCCGGGGAGCCATGGGTGTCGTGTATCTCGCGGAAGACCCGGCGATTGGCCGCCTGGTCGCCATCAAGACCATCAACCTCGACAATCTCAGCGAGCCGCATGAAATCAAGGCCCTCCAGGACCGCCTGTTCCGCGAAGCACGCTCCGCCGGCATCCTCTCCCACCCGGGAATCGTCACCATCTACGATATCCAGTATTTGGGGCACACAGCCGGCATCGTGATGGAGTTTGTGGAAGGCGTCACCGT
Organism: Bryobacterales bacterium; assembly: GCA_020847895.1. Taxonomy (GTDB): domain Bacteria; phylum Acidobacteriota; class Terriglobia; order Bryobacterales; family Bryobacteraceae; genus CADEFT01. The sequence goes on along the minus strand of JADLBG010000696.1, from coordinate 75 downwards.
CTTCGACAAGATGAACCAGGGCGCTCTCGAACCCGGCGAGGTCTTGAGCATGCTCGAGCAGACCGCCGCCGCCAT
>JADLBG010000695.1 GCA_020847895.1 Bryobacterales bacterium | reverse complement strand
TGGCCGCGGCCGCGCGGCGCCGCGTTCGTCGCCGCATCGGCGGCGCTCTACGTGCTAAACCATATTTACGTGCTCAGCCGTGGACCGGCGCTGTGGATTTTTCTGTGGCTGCTGGGCGCGAGCCTCGCCTGGCCGCTTTGGAAGACCGGATCGATGTGGCTGGCCATCGGCCTGCACTGGGGATGGAACCTCGTGTTCCACTGGTCAGGATTGCTCCTCGAGACGCGCAGTCGCGAGGGCGGGATGTCCTCCACCTGGTTTTCGGCGGCGGGAGCGGCGGTGATGCTGGGCACGGTGGTCTGGCTATGCCGGGATCGCCGGCGCGCCAATTGACACGTGCTTATTGCTTTAGGATGAAATTATGCCAGAGAAGCCTTTTCACGAGCCGAGGATTGCCCTCAACCGCATTTACACACGCCGCGGCGACGCTGGCGAAACCAGTCTGGTGGGCGGACAGCGGGTGGCCAAGGATTCCATCCGCCTGGAGTCCTACGGCACTGTCGACGAGTTGAACTCGCTGGTCGGCCTGGCTTGCGTATCCATTGAAGAGCTTGCCAACGCCGCGCCCGACTTGCTGCCCCTCTTCGCCATTCTGCGCCGTGTGCAGCACGAACTGTTCAATTTAGGCAGCATCCTGGCGACAATGCCCAAGGATGTACACCCGAAGCAGCCGCAAATCACCCACGCGGACATCGAGCAGTTGGAGCGGGACATCGACGCAATGAACACCCCGCTCACCACCCTGCGGTCCTTCGTCCTCCCGGGCGGCAGCCGTCTCAATGCCGAACTGCACCTCTGCCGTACCGTGTGCCGCCGCGCCGAACGGGTCGCCGTTGCCCTCTCCCGGCAGGAAGAGATTCCCGCCGCGACCCTCGGCTATCTGAACCGGCTCAGTGACGGGTTCTTTGTCTGGAGCCGCTGGGCGAATCACAAGCTCGGTGCGCCGGAAGTGTTGTGGGAGCCTAATCAAGCCGCCTCCGCTAGCCGATCTTAGATAGTGTGGACCGAGGGGACGTAAACGCTGGGATGGGTGCGCCCCCCAGATCCGGCCCGATGCTCGGCCCCTATCGCATCATCTCGAAGATCGGGGAAGGCGGCATGGGGTCGGTGTGGCTGGGCGTGCGCGCCGATGAGCAATTCGACAAGAAAGTGGCGATTAAGGTCGCCCCACGCGCGCTCGAAAACGAGGAGGTGCGGATCCGCTTCCGCCTCGAGCGGCAGACGCTCGCCAGATTGGACCACCCAAACATCGTCAAGCTCCTCGACGGAGGCGCCTCCGAGAGCGGTATCCCGTACCTGGTGATGGACCATGTCGAAGGCGCCCCGCTCGACCGCTACGCCGATGAGCAGAAGCTCTCCATCGAACAGAGGCTGGCGCTGTTCCGGAAGATCTGCGCGGCGGTGCATTACGCGCACCAGCACCTCGTGGTGCACCGCGACCTGAAACCCGGAAACATCCTCGTCACCCCCGATGGCGAACCTAAGCTACTGGACTTCGGCATCGCCAAGATGCTCGATACCGATTCCGCCCGCTTCCAGGTAACCAGTGAAGGCGTCGTTCCCATGACCTTGCGCTATGGCAGCCCGGAGCAGATTCGCGGAAAAGCCGTCTCCGCCGGCAGCGATATCTACGCGCTCGGCGTGCTGCTATATGAGCTGCTCACCGGGCACACGCCGCACTACAAGCCCGGCGTACCCGCGGAAACATTGATGTACATGATCCTCAACGATGATCCGCGGCCGCCGGGCGCTGCCGTCCGGCAGGCTTTGGATTGGCCTGCGGGGCGCATCGAGGCGGCGGCTCTGGCCGAGGCCCGCTCGAGTACGCCGGAGCGGCTTTCGAACCAGCTCGCCGGCGATATCGACGCCATTGTGCTCAAGGCCCTGCGCAAGGAACCCGTCGACCGTTACCTCTCGGTGGAGCACTTCTCCGAAGACATCCGGCGTCATCTCGAAAGCCTGCCGGTGCTTGCCTTGCAGGGCACCTGGAAATACCGGGCCCGGAAGTTTGTCAACCGGCACAAGATGTCCGTGGCCACGGCCGCCGTCTTCAGCCTGGCCTTGCTCGGAGCCATGGGCGGTATGGTCTTCCAGTGGAACGTTGCGCGTCTGGAGCGGGCCCGCGCCGGCGTTCTCTTCCGGGATGTCCATGAGTTGGCCCGCACGTTCTTGTTCGACTTCGAGGCGTCCCTGGAGAAGATCCCCGGATCGACCGAAGCCCGGCTGATGCTGGTGAAACGGACTTCAGATTACCTCGAGCGGCTGACGCGCGATGCCCTCGAGGACGAGAGTGTATTGCTCGATGTGGGGGAGGCGTACATCAAGCTCGGGTCCATCCAGGCGAGCCCCTTCACTTCGAGCATCGGCGACGTGAAGGCGGCGGAGGCATCCTACCGCAGGGCCGTGCAGATTCAGGAGCGGCTGCTGCGGATGAAGCCGAACCATCGCCAGGGGCTCGATGTCATGGCCCGCGCGAAGCTCGAATTGAGCGAAATCCTTGGCGCGATGGGGCGCATCCACGAGGCGGTAGCCGAAGCGAAAGCGGCCGCGGAAATCTTTGCCTCCATCACCTCGCGCGACCCGCACGACATGCGCGCGATGCGCGATGCCGGCGTCGCCTACCTCTACCTTGCCGGTGTCCAAGGCGCTCCCAATCGCTTGAACCTGGGCGATCGCAAGGGGGCCATCCGCTACGCCAAAGAGTCCATCGCCGACAACGAAAAGATCGGACGAATGGATCCGAACGGCAAAGCGGGGCTGGCGAACCTGCCGCTGGCGCGCCTCATGCTGGCGTACATGCTTTCCGTGGACGGGGCTTCCAGGCAGGCGCGGGTGATCGTGCTCGATCTGGACCGGTTCGCCGCCGGACTGCGAAAGCAGCCCGCCGACCGCATCAGGAGCCTGCTGGCGGATATCGACGATGGCATCGGCTGGGTGTGGCAGAGGCTGGACGATCATCGGAGAGCGCTCGACTATTTCCGGGAATCCGAGGACTTTCGTGACGTCATGGCGCGGCAGGACCCCAATGACACCAACGCGCAATCGGCCCTCGCGGCGGCGATGTATAACCGCGGTGTGTCCTATGCCGCCCTGGGAGACATGGCGCATGGCCGCGAGCACATCGGGCATTCCATCGAAATCTGGCGCAGGCTGGTCAAACAGGACCCCAACAATCTTCTATGGCAAGGCGGCCTCGCGGATTCGCTCATCGCCGCCGGGCGCGCCGGCGAGGCGATGGAGATTTCCGGCCGGCTGGCAACTCGCGTCGAAGCGACCCCGGACGAGATTGTTCGCTACGTCAAGCTGCTTCGGGAAAAAGACCCCCAACGCGCCTATGCGCTTGCCCGGCGGGCCGTCGAGTTGAGCAATCAGGCCACCTGGGACATCGAGGACGAATATGCACAAACCGCCGCCGCGGTAGGCGACTGGCAGCGTGCCATCGAGGCGGAAGGACGGTCCATCCAACTCCTCGAGTCCTATGAAGCGGACGCCGATTTCTCCGGCTATCGCGATGTGCGCGAACGCCTGGACCGCTACCGTCAGGAAGTGGTCAAGGCATCGCTGCCCAGGTCGAGATAGGCGGTTATCCCATCTCGCTGAACTTTACCTTGCGGCCTTTGAGAAGCGCCTGATTGGCCAGATGCGGACCGGCCACCGCCTGTGCGGCGGTCTCCACCGGGCAGTTCGGCTCCTTGCGCGATTTGATGCAATCGAGGAAATTCTGCACGTGCGATTCCACCGGCACGGGCGCATTCTCCTGGTACACCGGCGCATTCGTCTTCTTCCATGGCTCGGCATACACCTCGAACCCGGCTTCATCGAGAATCATGGTTCCCTTGTCGCCCATGAATGTGATGGACCATCCGTTCTGGTAGGAATTGTCGTAATCGAGCGTCCACGTGACGATGTGCCGGGGATACTCGAACACCGCCGAAAAGACATCTGGGTGCTCGGCTCCGGTCATCTTGGCGACAAAGCCGGAACAGATGGCCGAGGTAGGGGGACCGGATTCGGTGAACCATTGCACCACGTCCATGAGATGAGTGCCCTGATCCGTCATGTTCCCGCCCGCGTAATCCCAGAAATAGCGCCACCGGCGGAAGCGCATGGGTTCCAACTCCCGCTGCCGGGCGCTGCCGAGGAATCGTTTCCAATCGAGCTTTCCCGGCAGGGGCGAGTTGTCCAGCGGCGCGGCAATGTTCCAGTGCCACTGGGGCTTCACTAATGTAATCCGGCCGAGAACTCCGTCATCCACAAGTTTCTTTGCCTTGTGGATGGATTCCGCGCTGCGGCGCTGCATGCCGGTCTGGACCACCTGCTTCGATTGGCGCACGGCGTGGATCATGCGCCCGCTTTCCTCGATGGACTTCGATAGCGGCTTTTCCAGATAGACATCCTTGCCCGCCGAAAGAGCCGCCATCAACATGGGCGCGTGATGATGATCGGGCGAGGCGATCACCACCGCATCGATATCCCTTAACTCGAGCAATTCCCGGTATTCGACAAAGGTGCGGGCATCCGGCGAATCCTTTTTCGCCATTTCGAGATGCGGCTCATACACATCGCAAAGCGCCGCGCATTCGGCGCCCTGCTTGGTAAAAATGCGGTTGAGATAGCGCCCGCGCCCGCCGGTGGCGATGAGTCCGTAGCGGATGCGGTCATTGGCTCCAAAGCTGCGTTGAGGAACGAATAACGGCGCGGCGGTCAGGGAATGAAGAAAATGACGGCGATGGGAATCCATTTGACAGATCTCCTGGCCGCAATCGTACCATTTGCGGATGCGCGTTTCACTCGACGGCGGTCTGGCGTGGCCGCCGTTTCTCTACGCCCGCTCGGCGTTGGGCGGCGGACCCGCATTCAGTTCTTCCGGAAACACAGCGTACCCCTGCGGTGGAGAAAATACCGTCTCGAGCCACATCAGCCGCTTGCGGAGAATACGGCTCGGCAACTGCCGCGGCCCGGTTTCCACATCGATGTCGCAGCAGATTCCGTGAATGTAGAGCGTCAACGTGTCGATGAAGCTTAGCCGCGCATATTCGTGGAACGCCTTCGTTTCGCGCCGCACCTTGGCGCTCCGGCGGCGCAGACCCTGTTTGAGATGCCAGCTCTGCTCGTCCACTTCGCCATGGACATGCGCTCCCAACTCATCCCCCAACATGGCGTGATATTCCACCCGCACGTCTTCATTCAGCGAAGTTTCCGCCAGCGCGGCGATTTCATGAAACAGGTAGTAGTGGTAGTCGGCCAGGTCCATACCCTTGACCGCGAAGACCAAGTCGGCGCCGGTGGAGCCGCGGTAGTGGGCGTGGGTACAGGTCTTGTTCTCGGCCGGCTTGTCGAGAAGGATATATTCCCGGCTGCCGGGAAGGATCTGCCCATGGCGCTTCCCCCCTTTTCCGTTGGCCCGCTCGAGAAACGGCACCAGCACCACCCGCGCCTTCGGCAGAGACTTGACAATCGCCGGCGGCAGCGCCGCGATGGGCTCCTCCAGATATTCCTTTACGTCTTCTTCGGTCAACGGCAGCCCGGCGAAAAAGTAAGAGAAGGTGTCCGAGAGAGGCACCATCTCGGGCCGGACCCGCTCCAGGAATTCGGCCACGCTCATCCGGGCCAAGTCGAGTTGGGACATCGAGTTGCTACCATGGTAGCAAGCGAGCAGTGACGTCCGCCAAAACTCATCCTTCCAAGGTCTTCGTCTCGGCCGGCGAGTCCTCTGGTGATTTGTACGCCTCGGCTTTGATTGAGGCCCTCGGGAAGGACTGGCCCGCCACGCGCTGGTTCGGGTGCGCCGGCCCGCGAATGCGCCAGGCCGGTGTCGATTGCCTCGTCGATGCCCACAGTCTGAGCGTGGTCGGCCTTGTGGAGGTGCTGCACCACCTGCCGCGCATCTACGGCAAGTTCCGCGCGTTGCTAAACGCCATCGAACGGGAGAAACCCGACCTGGTGATTCTCACCGACAGCCCGGATTTTCATCTGCGGCTGGCCGCAAAGGTACGGAAGATGGGAATCCCGGTAATCTACCTGGTGGCGCCCCAGGCCTGGGCATGGCGGCGGGGGAGAGTGAAGCAGATGCGGCGGGACATCAGCCGCCTCCTCTGTCTGTTCCCCTTCGAGGAGCCCTTTTTCCGCACCCGGGGCGTCCCCGCCTCTTACATCGGCCACCCCCTGGCCCGTATGATTCGCCCACGGAAGAGCAAGGAAGAGTTTTTCGCGGCCCATGCGCTCTCCACCGGCCGCCCGATGGTGGCCCTGTGCCCTGGTAGCCGGAAAGGCGAGATCGCGCGCCACCTTCCGCCCGTTCTGGACGCCGTTACCCGTCTGCGGCGCGAGATGGATGCCTCTTTTGTGCTGGCCGCGCCCCTCGGATTCGGCGCCCGGGATTTTTTTCGGGAACGGATTTCCGCCTCGTCCATCCAAATCATTGAAGGTGAAACGTGGGACGTTTTGTCGCACGCCGATCTCGCTCTGGCCGCCAGCGGTACGGTTACCATGGAAGCAGCGTTACTGGGAATTCCGATGGTTACCTACTACAAGGTCACGGGGTTGAGTTGGTTATTGGGCCGGCTTCTCGTTCGCGTGCCCCACTATTCGATGGTGAACCTGATCGCCGGACGGGGGCTGGCGCCGGAACTGATGCAGAATGAAATGACAGGCGAGAGATTGGCCCGGGAAGCGAAAATCCTCCTAAACGGAGGAAAAGAACGCGAAGCCATGCGCCAGGGTCTGGCCCAGGTGTCGGCAATGCTGTCAAGCGATGTGGACCCCATCGAGCGCGCGGCCGGAATAGTGAGAGAGTTCTTCCATGAGCACATCAGGCAGGGTTAGGAAACTGTGGCATCGAAGGCGGGCGTACCCCATCCTTCCAACGGCAATCGCCGGCATTCTCATGCTGGCCGGACCGCCCTTCGCGCCCGCGCAGGAGCGGGACCGGCGCGCCAAGGTGGACGTCGAAAAGTACGTCATCGACGCCGAAATCAACCCAGCCACGCAAACGCTGTTCGCCAAAGTCAAGATGCGGTTCACCCCGCTCGACGACCGCATTTCGGGGCTCGTATTCGAGTTGAACAATGCCCTGAATGTTTCTCAGGTAACCGACGAAAGCGGCCACCAGGTGCCCACCTCGCGCTCCCAGCAGGATTACACGCTTCACCTCAGCTTCAACGATCCCCTTCCCAAGGGAAAACCGGCCGTGCTCAATTTCCAATACGACGGCCGCCTCTCGGGAACCGAGGAAAGCCCCGTCTACGGAATCAAGTTCGCTTCCATCCAGAACGACTATGCCTATCTCCTCTATCCCGCCCGCTGGTTCCCCGTAAACGACTTCCAGGCGGACCGGTTCACCGCCGAGTATCACATCACGGTTCCGGACGGATACCGCGTGCTCGGCAGCGGCCTCGACAGGAAGGAACCCGGCGGCGCCAAAACCCTCTACTCGTACACCTTCAACCAACCCTCTTTTCCAGGCTCCATCGGCGTTGTGAAAAGTGATCCGGTTCGAGTCGTGAGCCAGGGTGTGACCAGCGACCTGTTCTTCCGTTCCGGAGCCCCGATGGCGAGGGAGTACGGCGAGGAGATCGGCAAGATCCTCAATTACGAAACAACCCTCTTCGGACTGGCGCCATCCGCAAACCTGGTGGTGATGGAAACCGAGGATGGCGCGGCTAATGGATACGCGGCGCCCGGACTCATCTTCCTTTCCCCGAAATCCATCAGCAAACAAGTGAATATCCGCCTCCTGGCGAACCAACTGTCCAGGCAGTGGTGGGGGAACTTCGTCGGAGCCGCCACGCGAAACCATATCTGGATTGTGAACGGCATGGCCCGCTACACGGAGATGCTGTATCTCGAGAACACCGGCGGCCCATCAGCCATGGAAAACGAAACCCGCGATGTCTATATCGAGGCGCTTACCGTGGACAATCCCCCGCTTATTCAGGCTTCCCGCCTCGAGGACTATTCACCCGAGTACTGGGCGGCGACCGCGGCCAAAGGCGCTGCTGTCTTCAACATGCTGCGCAACGTGATCGGCAATGACAACTTCGTGAAGATGTTGAAAATCGTCACCGATCAATATGCCTGGAAGGGCATCTCCACCGATCAGTTGCACAAGGTGGCCGAGCAGGTTTCCGGCCAGAATCTGCAAGCCTTCTTCATCCAATGGATCGAATCCACCGGCGCCCCCGAATTCAAGCTGGAATACACCGTGTTCCGTACCCAAAAGGGATTCCGCGTGATGGGCAAAATCGCTCAGGACCTCGATACCTTCCGCATGCCTGTCGACGTGAAGATTGAAACCGACGGCAATCCCGAACAGAAGCGCGTCGATGTCGTGGGTACGGCTTCCGAGTTC
>JADLBG010000694.1 GCA_020847895.1 Bryobacterales bacterium | reverse complement strand
CGAGTCGACGCCGGTGCACATCCTGCGGTTCCGGAAGCGTGTGCGGACGGAGAAGGACTTCGACTACTACCTATGACGGTGAAGGTGAGACACGGGAGTCCGTATCCGTTGGGAGCGACATGGGACGGGTCCGGGGTGAACTTCGCCATTTTCTCGGAGAATGCGACGCGGGTGGATCTGTGCCTCTTTGATTCGGCAGGCGCGCGGAGGGAGACGGAGCGCATCCTGCTGACGGAGCAGACGGATCAGATCTGGCATTGCTACCTGCCGGGGATTCTGCCGGACCAGCTATACGGATGGCGAGTGCATGGGCCATACGAGCCGCAGCGAGGACAGCGGTTCAATCCGAACAAGGTGCTGCTCGATCCGTACGCGAAGGCGATCGGGAGAACGATCCACTGGGGGGACGAGATGTATGGGTACCGGATCGGGGATGCGACCGGGGACCTGTCGTTTGATTCGCGGGATAACGGGGCATCGGCGTCACTGGCGGCGGTGATTGATCCGGCGTTTACGTGGGGTGATGACCGGCGTCCGAAGACACCATGGCACAAGACGATCATTTATGAACTGCACGTGAAAGGGTTCACGAGGCTGCATCCGGCGATTCCGGAGGGGATGCGCGGGACGTATGCGGCACTGGGTTCGGAGGAGGCGATCGGCCACCTGAAGGACCTGGGGATTACGGCGGTGGAGTTGATGCCGGTGCATCATCACGCCTACGACCGGCACCTGGTGCAGCGGGGTTTGTCGAATTACTGGGGGTACAACACGAGCGCGTTCTTTGCGCCGGACCTGCGGTATTCGTTGTCGCGGACGACGAACGGGTCGGTGCGGGAGTTCAAGACGATGGTGCGGAACCTGCACACGGCGGGGTTGGAGTTGATTCTGGACGTGGTGTACAACCACACGGCGGAAGGGAACCATTTGGGGCCGACGATTTCGTTGCGGGGCATTGACAACGCATCGTATTACCGGCTGGTTTCGGGGGATGCGCGCTACTACATGGATTACACGGGCTGCGGGAATACTCTGAACATGCGCCATCCACGGGTGTTGCAGATGATCATGGACAGCCTGCGGTACTGGGTGCTGGAGATGCACGTGGACGGATTCCGGTTCGACCTGGCGAGCGCGCTGGCGCGGGAGCTGCATGAGGTGGACAAACTGGGGGCATTTTTCGACATCATCCACCAGGATCCGGTGCTGTCGCAGGTGAAGCTGATCGCGGAGCCGTGGGACCTGGGGGAAGGGGGGTATCAGGTAGGGAATTTTCCGGTGGGCTGGACGGAGTGGAACGGAAAATACCGGGACACGGTGAGGCGGTTCTGGAAGGGCGATGGAGGCGTGGTGTCGGAACTGGCTACGAGGCTGTCGGGGAGCAGCGATCTGTACGCGCGGAGCGGGCGGCGGCCGTACGCGAGCATCAATTTCGTGACGGCGCACGACGGATTCACCTTGCATGACCTGGTGAGCTACAACGAGAAGCACAACGAGGCCAACGGGGAAAACAACGGTGACGGGGCTGACGATAACTTGAGTTGGAACTGCGGAGAGGAGGGGCCGGCGAGCGACCCCGCTATTTTGTCGCTGAGGGAGCGGCAGAAGCGGAATTTTCTGGCGACGCTGCTGCTCTCGCAGGGTGTGCCGATGATTTGCGGCGGCGATGAGATGGGGCGGACGCAGAAGGGGAACAACAACGGGTACTGCCAGGACAACGAGATGAGTTGGACGCACTGGGATCTGACGCCGGCGCAACAGGACCTGGAGGAGTTTGTGGGGTACATGATCCGATTGCGGCTGAACCAGGCGGTGCTGCAGCGGCGGAAGTTCTTCATGGGGCGGGCAATCCGCGGAGCAGGAGTGAAGGACATTCACTGGTTTGAGCCATCGGGGAAGGAGATGGGCGATTCGGCGTGGGACGCTCATTTTGCGCGCTGCCTGGGAGTCCGGTTGAACGGAGTAGCCGGAGATGGATCAAGCGATCTGGAAGGGGGGAACCGGGACGGGCTGTTCCTGATGTTCAACGCGCATCACGACAGAGTGCGGTTTGTGCTTCCGGAAGATGGAGAGAAGCGGTGGGTGAGGGTGCTGGACACGTCGCAGAAGCTGTGGAGGGCGCGCTTTGTGGTGCGAGACAACCGCTACCGGTTGGCGGGGCGGTCCGTGGCGGTGTTCCGGTTGACGGAGGAAACAGAAGAAAGGAAGGGGGACAAGGGTGGCCACGCCATTCGTAACTGAGTTCGATCTTCATTTACTGGCCGAGGGAAACCATTACCGCACGTATGAAAAGCTGGGCGCGCACGTGACGGAGCGGGAGGGAAGGCGAGGGGTCCATTTCGCCGCGTGGGCTCCGAATGCGGAGCAGGTTTCGGTGATCGGCGACTTCAACGACTGGCGGGATGACGGGAACCCGATGGAGAGGCACCGGGAAGCGGGGATTTGGGAGACGTTCGTAGCCGGAGTGGAGGAAGGAGCGCTGTACAAGTACCACATTGTTTCGCGGCTGGGAGGATACAGAGGCGACAAAGCGGATCCGTACGGATTCGCGGGGGAGATCCGGCCGCGGACGGCATCGAGGGTGGCGCAGATCGACGGCTACGGGTGGAATGACGCGGAGTGGATGGAATCGAGAAAGGGGCGGCATGGGCCGGATGCGCCAGTATCGATTTACGAGGTTCATTTGGGCTCATGGATGCGCGTGCCGGAGGAGGGAAACCGGTGGCTAAGTTATCGCGAACTGGCGGTAAAGCTGGCGGACTATGTGAGCCATCTGGGCTACACGCACGTGGAATTGCTGCCGGTGATGGAGCATCCCTTCGACGGGTCGTGGGGTTATCAGACGGTGGGATATTTCGCTCCGACGAGCCGCTTCGGCATGCCGCGGGATTTCCAGTACCTGGTGGACCATCTTCATCAGCGGGGGATTGGCGTGATTCTGGACTGGACGCCGGCGCATTTTCCGACGGACGGGCATGGTTTGGGATTCTTTGACGGGACGCATCTTTATGAGCATGCCGATCCGAAACAGGGGCGGCATCCGGATTGGGACACGCTGGTGTTCCATTACGGGCGGAGCGAGGTGCGGAATTTTCTCATCAGCAATGCGCTGTTCTGGCTGGACAAATACCACGTGGACGGGCTGCGGGTGGACGCGGTGGCGTCGATGCTCTACCTGGACTACGGGCGGAGGGAGGGGGAGTGGATTCCGAACCGCCATGGGGGGAAGGAGAACATCGAGGCGATCGAATTTCTGCGTTTGTTGAACGGGAAGGTGTACGGGGAGTTTCCGGGCGTGATGATGATTGCCGAAGAATCGACGGCATGGCCGATGGTGTCGCGGCCGGTGTACGTGGGCGGGCTGGGGTTTGGCTACAAGTGGAACATGGGGTGGATGCACGACATGCTCGAGTACATGTCGAAGGACCCGATTTACCGCGGCTATCATCACGAGCGCATCACGTTCAGCATGTTGTACGCCTTTACGGAGAACTTCATTCTGCCGTTCTCGCATGACGAGGTGGCGCACGGGAAGGGGTCGATGATGGGGAAGATGCCGGGGGACGACTGGCAGAAGTTCGCGAATCTGCGGCTGCTGTATGGATACATGTACGGGCATCCCGGGAAGAAGCTGATGTTCATGGGGTGTGAATTCGGGCAGTGGGAGGAGTGGCGCCACGATGCGAGCCTGGAGTGGCACCTGCTGGAGTATCCGATGCATTCCGGTTTACAGCGATGGGTGCGGGATCTGAACACGTTCTACCGTGGGCAGCGGGCGTTGTATGAGAGGGACGCCGAGGCCGGGGGATTCGAGTGGGTGGATTGCAACGACAACCAGCGGAGCGTTGTGAGTTTTCTCAGAAGGGGGAAGGAGACGGGGGAGGCGCTGCTGTTCGTGTGCAACTTTACGCCGGCGCCGCGGCACAACTACCGGGTAGGGACGATCGGGGCGGGGTTCTGGAAAGAGGTGATGAACAGCGATGCGCCGCTGTATGGCGGGAGCGGGCAAGGAAACATGGGCGGGGTGGAGGCGAGTCCGCTGCCGATGCACGGGCGGCCGTTTTCGCTGAGCATCACGGCTCCTCCGCTGGGGGTGGTGGTGTTCGAGCGTCAACCCGGAGGTGAGTATTGAACTGGGAACCGGTTTTGGGGGCGAACGTGTTCGGGAATGCGACGCGGTTTCGGGTGTGGGCTCCGGAGGCGAGGAGCGTGGAAGTGGTGCTGGAGAGTGAGGGAGGCGGGAGCGCGCACGCGATGGCGCAAGGTGTGGACGGGTTCCATGCGGCGACGCTGCCCGGGGTGGGAGCGGGCGCGCGGTACCGCTATCGCGTGGATGGCCGCGGGCCGTTTCCGGATCCGGCTTCGCGCTATCAGCCGGAGGGAGTGCACGGGCCGTCGGAGGTGGTGGACTGGCGGCATTTCGCATGGACGGATGGCGGGTGGAAAGGGCTGGACCTGGCGGAGACGGTGGTGTACGAACTGCACACGGGCACGTTCACTTCGGAGGGGACATTCGCGGGGGCGGCGGCGAAGCTGCCGTATCTGAAGGAACTGGGCGTGACGGCGGTAGAACTGATGCCGGTGGCGGACTTTCCGGGGCGCCGGAACTGGGGATACGACGGAGCGGCTCCGTTTGCTCCGGCACGATGCTATGGGACGCCGGACGATTTACGAAGGTTTGTGAATGAGGCGCACGGGTTGGGGCTGGCGGTGTACCTGGACGTGGTTTACAACCACCTGGGGCCGGATGGGGCATATCAATCGACTTTCAGCCGTTTTTATTATTCGCGGACGCACCGGAACCCGTGGGGAGCGGGGATCAACTTCGACGGCGAGCAGAGCGAAGCGGTGCGGGATTACGTGATTGAGAACGCGCTGCGGTGGATTCACGAATATCATTTTGACGGGCTGAGGCTGGATGCGACGCACGCGATTGTGGACGCGAGCCGGCGGCACATTGTGGCGTCGATCGCGGCGGCGGCGCACTGTTCTGTCGAAGGATCGCGGAAGGTGACGGTGGTAGCGGAGGATGTGCGGAACCTGGCGCCGATGCTGAGGGGGGAACGGGACGGGGGCTGGGGTCTGGACGGGGTGTGGTCAGACGATTTTCATCATCAGATGAGGCGGGCGCTGGCCGGGGACAGTGACGGGTATTTTCAGGATTTCGATGGAACGGCGGAGAGCATTGCGGCCACGGCGAGGAAGGGATGGTTCTATACGGGGCAGCACGCATCGTATTTCGGGGGGGCGAGGGGGACGGAGACGGACGGTTTAGGAAAAGACTGTTTTATCTTTTTTCTTCAGAATCACGATCAGGTTGGGAACCGGGCATTCGGCGAGCGGCTGCATCACCAGATTGACGGAGGGGCGTGGCGGGCGGCATCGGCGCTGCTGCTGATGCTGCCGGAGACGCCGCTGCTGTTCATGGGGCAGGAGTGGGCGGCGACGGCTCCGTTCCTGTATTTCACCGATCACCATGACGAACTCGGGAGGCTGGTGACGGAGGGGAGGAGGCGGGAGTTCCGGCGGTTCGCGGCGTTTGCGGACGCGGAGACACGGGAGCGGATTCCCGATCCACAGAGCGAGGCGACGTTTTTGCGCTGCCGCCTCGATTGGGAGGAATGCGGAAGGGAACCGCATGCCGGGGTGTGGAGACTGTACCAGCGTCTGTTGCGGCTGCGGCGCGGGTTGATTGCGGCGGAGGGAACGGTGACAGCGGGAGAAGATTCGATTCTGGTAGGGCGGAAGACGAAGGAGGGGACGCCGCTGTTGGGGGTTGTGCGTCTGCGCGGGAGCGGCGCGGTGAGCCTGCCACCGGACGGGCGCTGGCGGGTGTTGTTTACGACGGAGGATCCGCCATACGCGAAGGAATCCACGGCTCCGCCCGTGCTGGCGGGGCAGAGGATGGAATTCTCCGGGGCGGGGGCGGCGGTGCTGGAAGGGGAGGGTTCGTATGCTGGAGAAGCCTGAGCGTATCCCGGTGAGCACGTACCGGCTGCAGTTTAACGGCAGTTTCCGGTTCGCGGAGGCGGCGCGGCTGGCGGGATATCTGGAGCGGCTGGGGGTAACGGAGTGCTACTGTTCGCCGATTTTCGCGGCGAAGCGGGGGAGTACGCACGGGTACGACATCTGCGCCCATTCGCGGTTGAATCCGGAACTGGGAGGAGAGGAGGGGTTTCGAGAGTTCGCGGCGGCGCTCAAGAAACACGACATCGGGGTGATTCTGGATTTTGTTCCGAACCACATGGCGGTGGATGCGCAGGAGAATCTCTGGTGGCGGAGCGTGCTGGAGAACGGACCTTCCTCTGCGTTTGCGAAGTGTTTCGACATTGACTGGGATCCGGTGAAGACGGAGTTGAAGGGGAAGGTGCTGCTTCCGGTGTTGGGGGATCAATATGGAGTAACGCTGGACAAGGGGGAATTGCAGATCGAGTACCGTGACGGGGCGCTGCGGCTGCGGTACTACGATTTGAACCTGCCGCTCAATCCGCGGGAGTTGCGGGTGCTGTTGCGGCACAACCTGGAATCGCTCGAGGCCGCGTTGGGGCCGGACGACAGGCATTTCGTGGAATTTCTCAGCATTCTGTTTCACATGGACAATATTCCGGCATACACGGAGACCGGCGCGGAGCAGGTGGCGCTGCGGAGGCGGGAAAAGGAAGTAGCGAAACAGCGGCTGGCGAACCTGATGGAGGAATGCCCGCGCATCCGGCGGTACATCGAAGAGAATGTGAAGCTGTTCAACGGGGCTCCGGGGCAGAGCAAGTCATTTGACTTG
>JADLBG010000693.1 GCA_020847895.1 Bryobacterales bacterium | reverse complement strand
GGAACCAGAAGTGGATACCGCCCAGGTAAGCCATCACCATTCCGCCGACCATGACGTAATGGAAGTGAGCAACCACGAAGTAAGTGTCGGTAACATGAACATCGATCGCCATGGTGGCAAGAAAAAGCCCCGTAAGGCCGCCGATGGTGAACAGGCCTATGAAGCCGAACGCGTAGAGCATGGGTGTTTCGTAAGTGATGGAGCCCCGGTACATGGTGGCAGTCCAGTTGAAGACCTTGATGGCGGATGGCACGGCGACCATGAAACTGAGCAGGGAGAACACCATGCTGGCGTACATTGATTGGCCGGCGACGAACAAGTGGTGGCCCCATACCAGGAAGCCCAGGACGGCGATGGCGACGCTCGATGCCGCAACGAAGGCATAGCCGAAAATGGTCTTGCGGGCAAAGCACGGGACCACTTCGCTGATGACTCCCATGCCCGGCAGAATCATGATATAGACCGCCGGGTGTGAATAAAACCAGAACAAGTGCTGAAACAGAATAGGATCACCGCCGAGGTTGGGATCGAAGATTCCAGCGTGAAAGATGCGCTCGAGCCCGAGAAGGACGATAGTGATGGCGACCACCGGCGTGCCCAGAACCTGGATGATGCTGGTGGCGTAATGCGACCATACGAATATCGGAAGGCGCGACCAGGTCATGCCGGGCGCGCGCATCTTGTGAATAGTGACGATGAAGTTGAGCCCCGTGAGGATGGAGGAGAAGCCGGCAATAAACACGGCCACGGCGGTCGTGATGACGTGAGTATTCGAGTAAGTGGTGCTGAACGGAGCGTAGAAGGTCCAGCCGGTATCCACTCCTCCAGCAGCGATGGCCGCCACGGCTACAATACCGCCGATAACATACAGATACCAGCTTAGTAAGTTGATGCGTGGAAAGGCCAGGTCGCGCGCCCCGATCATGAGAGGGATGAAAAAGTTGCCGAGAACGGCGGGGATGGATGGGACCAGGAAGAAGAAGACCATGATTATCCCATGCATGGTGAACAGCTTGTTGTAGGTCGCGGGGGAGAACAGGAGACCATGCGGCGAGGCCAGATTCAGCCGCATCGCGACGGCGAAGGAGCCGCCGATCATGAAGAAGATGGTGATGGAGAAGAGATAGAGGAGAGCGATGCGTTTGTGGTCCGTCGTGAATAGCCACGACTTCCATCCGTACTGGATGTTGAGGTAGTTCGGGCGTTCCTTGATTCTGGGTTGTTCGAAGGTAGTGCTCATTTGGGACTCCCTTTGGCCGTCGCGGGCAAGGCCTTTGTGGGCACGGGCTGTTCGGGCGGCTGGGAAAGGCTCTTCACGTAAACAATGAGTTGGAGGAGGCCTTCCTCGCTGATCTGCCCCTGAAATACCGGCATCACATCGCGGTCATAGCCCTTGACGATTTTGGCGTTGGGGTTGAGGATCGATTCACGGACGTAGGCTTCGTCGGCGACGAGAGTGCGTCCGTCGGCGAGTTGGACGGGATGACCGAATACGTTTCGCAGCGAGGGGCAGCGGCCCTTGGCGTCGAGGACATGGCAGGTGACGCAGCCGTATTGCGTGAAGAGTTTGGCCCCCTGATCGGCCATGGAACCGCCCCGCTCTCCGCCGGAGAGCCAGACTTCGTAATCGGCGGGGTTCATCACGTCCACCCATCCGCCCATTTCGGAATGGTTCGAGCCGCAGTATTCAGCGCAGAACAGGTGGTATCGGCCGGGCTTGGTAGCCTGGAACCATACGATTTCGTAGTGTCCGGGAACCACGTCGTGCTTCACGCGGAATGCGGGAACGAAGAAACTGTGGATGACGTCCTCGCTGGCGAGCGTCACTTTCACCGGCACGCCCGTGGGGACGTGGACCTCGTTGATCTCGCGCTGGCCTCCCGGATATTGCACCTTCCACATCCACTGCTTTCCCGTCACGTACAGGTCCAAGGTGTTTGGCGGAGGTGTAGCGCTGTCGAAATAAAGCTTGGTTCCCCACACGAACATGATGAGCATGACCAGGAAAGGGACGGTGCTCCACGTTACTTCCAACACCAATGAGCCGCGAATTTGTTGTGGAGGCGGCCCACCCGGGCGCCGCCGGTACTTGATGGCAAAGAAGAAGACGAAGAAGAAAATCAGCGCGGTCATGATGAAACCGACGGCGAGCAGGAACGTGTAAAGCAGATCGACCTGTCCGGCCATGGTGGAAGCGCGGGGCGGGTAGAAAGAAAAATCGCCCATCTCAGGCCTCCATGTCCTTTCCGCCGCCGCGAGCGTGCTTTGCGTCGCGGCGGAACATGATGACCATGAATCCGAGCAGCACACCGAGCGTGGCTACTCCACCCGCGCGGATCGCGCTCATGACGACGAAGCCGTACTTGCCGTTGGCGGGATCGTAATGGAAGCAGTAGAGCAGCACCTGATCGACGGCAGATCCGATCTTGCCGCCGGATGCCTCCACGAGCCCGAGTTTGACGTCGCGCGCGGGGTAATCGATACCGTAGAAATACCGCGCCACGCGGCCTTCAGGCGTAAGAACAATGATGCAACTCGGATGCACATACTGGTTGGTATTGGCGTCGTAGGCATAGCGGAAGCCTACAGAAGCAGCCAGCGCCTTGCTTGCCGTCTCAGAGCCGGTGAGGAAGTGCCAGCCGGATTCCGAGCCCGGCCGGCCGTACTGCTTCACAATCTCCGCCTTCTTCACCGCGGCCTGAGAATAAGTCTCGCGCGGGTCGAAGCTGACGGCGACCACGTCAAAGTCCTTGCCTGCCGTCAGCGGGATTCCGTGGAGGCTGCGCACCGTTCCGCGCAGGACCATGCTGCACAGGGAAGGGCACGTGTAATAGACCAGTGCGAGGACGACTGGCTTGCCGAGGAATTGGCCGAATGTGACCTGCCTGCCTTGCTCATCGCTGAACGTAAGATCCAGGGGCGCCTGAGCGCCCATCTTCTGATCGATGCCGATGTTTTGAAGGAGTTTCGGCCGCCCATAAACCTGGCCCATACAAGTAGCCGGCATCAGCGCGAGCGCCGGGATCAAAACAAAATGCCGCGTCAACGTTTTGGCATCTCCTTTCTGACAGCGAAGCCGCGTTCCAATTGCAGGTCGATGGCCCTGCCGATGGGAATGCGGATAGCGCCCGCCTTGCGATCCACCCAGCCGTAGGTGGAGAGTTGCAGATTCTCCCGCGTCAAGAAATCCCTCATGTCAGTCGCCGCGTGCTCTTCAAGGCGCGGGGCCGGCGGGAAGATTCGCTCAGTCGCGCTCAGTGGGTTGTCCACGGATTCCGGCGGGTTGGCGTTGAGGTACCGGATCATTGCGTAGGCAATGATAAACACAAGGGCGGCCACGACGGCCAATCCGATGCCGGCGGCCGCAAGGGGAAACACGGGGGCGTCTGTTGTTTCGTGTCCACTGGTGTGATGTTCCATAGGTCCTCTCAAAACGCCACGGTCTCCCGAGGCGCGCCTCTCAGGCGCGGGTCATTCAAGGGGACCAGCGGCCGGGCGCGCAGTTGCCAAAAGAGCGCCGCCAACCACAGACCGCCTATAGCCACCGGCAGGAGCAGATCCGTATAGTGCACTTCCAGCCGTTGCTGGTAGAAGCCGGGCTCGACGACCCAAAACACGTCAACAAAGCGCACAACCAGCATGAAGCCGCACAACTTCAGCAGCAGACCGGCGCGGCGTTTCATGTCCCGCTGCATCATCAGGACAAACGGCAGACAAAAATGAAACACGATGAGAAAGACCGCAATCGCATTCCAGCCTTTTGCGAGCCGCCGCAAGTACCAGGGGATCTCTTCCGGCAGGTTACCGGCCCAGATGATGATGAACTGCGAGAAGGACAGGTAGGCCCACATGATGGTGAATGCGAACATCAAATTGCCGAGGTCGTGGAGGTGCTGCTCAGTCACATGGTCGCGCAGCGGCGCGTACTTGGAGAGCAGAATCAGCAGCGCAATAACGAGCGCGAACGCCTCCAGCACCTGTCCCATCAGAAACATGGCGCCATAGACGGTGGAGAACCAGTGGGGTTCGATGGACATGATCCAGTCAAAGAAGGCGAATGTCGCGGTAACCACGAATACCACCAGACCGGGCGCGCT
>JADLBG010000692.1 GCA_020847895.1 Bryobacterales bacterium | reverse complement strand
ACCCTGGTGATGCGCGAGAAAACGGACGGCAAACCGATGGCCCACATACTGTTCCGCGGGCAGTATGATCAGCCGCGGGATCTGGTGTACGCGAACGTTCCCTCGGTTCTGCCGCCGATGTCGAAGAACATGCCGCACAACCGTCTGGGCCTGGCGGAATGGCTGATGGATCCGGCAAACCCCTTAACGGCGCGGGTGACGGTGAACCGCTTCTGGCAGGAGGTATTCGGCACGGGAATCGTGAAGACTGCCGAGGACTTCGGCTCGCAGGGCGAGGCGCCGGTGAACCAGGATCTGCTCGATTGGATGGCGATCCACTTCCGCGACTCAGGCTGGGACGTGAAGGCCTTCTATAAGCTGATGGTGACCTCGGCCGCCTACCGGCAATCGGCGAAGGCCTCGCCCGAGGCGCTGAAAAAAGACCCGGAAAACCGGTATCTCTCGCGAGGACCGCGGTTCCGCATGGACGCCGAGATGGTGAGGGATTACGCGCTGGCCGCCGGCGGCCTGCTGGCAAAAGAGATTGGCGGACCGAGCGTCAAGCCATACCAGCCGAAGGGCGTGTGGGAAGCGGTGGCGATGAAGAGCAGCACGACGCGGTTCTACCACCAGGACCACGGGGATAACCTTTACCGTAGGAGCCTCTACACGTTCTGGAAGCGAAGCGCCCCGCCGGCCTCGATGGAGATCTTCAACGCGCCGAGCCGCGAAAATTGTACCGTGCGCCGCGAGCGCACAAACACTCCGCTGCAGGCGCTGGTGACCATGAACGATGTGCAGTTCGTGGAAGCCGCGCGCGCATTGGCCGGGCGCGCCCTCGAGAATGCGCCGGCCTTCGACTCCCGTTTGGACTACCTGACAATGAGGGCTTTGGCCAGACCCTTCGAAGCGCGCGAACGGGCGGTGGCCCGCTCCGCCTATGACGATTTCCTCACCTATTACCAAGCCAATGCCGGAGAGGCGCGAAAGCTGACCGGCGCCGGCGAATCGAAGCCGGACTCGGGCCTCGCGCCCGCCGAACTCGCGGCATGGACCATGATGGCGAACGATGTCTTGAACCTCGATGAGGCGTTGAACAAATGAACGTTTTCGACCAGGCCGTGATGGTGGAAACACGGAGACAATTCTTCGCGAGATCCGCGGCCGGAATTGGAGTGGCCGCGCTCGCTTCCCTGTTGAGCGCTGACAAGGCGCGGGGAGCCATCGCCGGAAAGGCCACCGGCGGGCTGCCCGGGTTGCCGCATTTTCCTCCCAAGGCGAAGCGCGTGATCTATCTCCACATGGTGGGCGCTCCGCCGCAGATGGACCTGCTCGACTACAAGCCGGGGATGAAGGACTACTTCGACAAGGACCTGCCCGAGTCGGTGCGGAACGGACAGCGGCTGACAACGATGACCAGCGGCCAGACCCGGTTTCCCATCGCGCCCTCGGTCTTCAAGTTCTCGCAGTACGGAAGCAACGGGACGTGGATCTCGGAACTGCTGCCGAATACCGCGAAGGTGGTGGACGACATCGCCATCATCCGCACCATGCACACCGAGGCGATCAATCACGAGCCGGCCATCACCTTCATCCAGACGGGGAGCCAGATTCCGGGGAAGCCGTGCATGGGCGCCTGGATCGCCTACGGGTTGGGCAGCATGAACCAGGACCTCCCCTCGTTCGTGGTGATGAACGCCGCGCACACCAACCCCAAGGCCAATGTGCAGGCGATTTCGGCGAGGTTGTGGAGCGCGGGGTTTCTTTCGGCGCAGTTCGCGGGTGTGGCGCTGCGCTCGGGCGGCGATCCGGTGTTGTATATCAATAACCCGGACGGAGTCAATCCGAAGATACGGCGGCGCATGCTCGATGCGTTGAACGAGTTGAACCGCATCCAGTACGAGAAAGTGGCCGATGAAGAGACACGGGCGCGCATCGAGCAGTACGAGATGGCGTTCCGGATGCAGTCCTCGGTGCCGGAATTGACCGATCTTTCCAAGGAGCCCGCGAGCACCTTCAAACTCTACGGGGAAGAGGCCCGCAAGGGCGGTTCGTACGCCAATACGGCCCTGATGGCGCGCAGGCTGGTGGAACGCGGCGTGCGATTCGTGCAGGTGTACCACCGCGGATGGGATGTGCACAGCATTCTACCCGAAGTGCTGCCGAGCCAGTGCAAGGACGTGGACCAGGCGAACTACGCGCTGGTGGAGGATCTGAAGCAGCGGGGATTGCTCGAGGACACCATCGTCATTTGGGGCGGCGAGTTCGGGCGCACGGTTTATTCGCAAGGCAAGTTGACACCCACCGATTACGGGCGCGATCACCATCCGCGCTGCTTCAGCCTGTGGGCCGCCGGCGGCGGAATCAAGGGCGGAGTGGTCCATGGGGAGACGGATGATTTCTCCTACAACATCGTGAGAGACCCGGTGCACATCCGGGATTTTCAAGCCACGGTGCTGCATCAATTGGGCATCGATCACGAACGGTTTTCCTATAAGTACCAGGGGCTGAACAACCGGTTGACCGGCGTCGAGAAGGCCACGGTAGTGAAACCGCTGCTGGCCTGAGAGGCATGTCTTTCCATAGTGTGGTGTTGCCGCGGGCGGCGCTTTGTCTGCTGGCAGGCGTGAGTTTACTGGCGGGGCAATCGAGAACGAGGCATTCTCCAAGGGAGTTGGGGATTGTAGGCAACCTCGAAGCCGTGGCGCCGGGGCAAGTGGAGAATTTCCGCGCGGCCACGCGGGCAATGGATGAAAACCGCTATGCAGAGTGTGTGCGGCTGTTCGATCTTGTGCTGCGGGAAGCGCCCGAGTTCATCCCCGCGCTGCGCCGGTCGGGTTTGTGCCTGGCCTTTGAAGGGAAGCGCGCGGACGGCATCGCGCGTCTCGAACTGGCCGCGCGGAAACAGCGGACCCCGGACAACCTGATCAGCCTTGCGCAAGGGCTTGCGGGGCGCGCTCCTCATGAAGGAACGA
Source organism: Bryobacterales bacterium (assembly GCA_020847895.1). GTDB lineage: Bacteria > Acidobacteriota > Terriglobia > Bryobacterales > Bryobacteraceae > CADEFT01. Next base: position 4,732 of record JADLBG010000692.1, on the reverse strand, counting down.
GAGCGGAAAAAGAGCGGGCGCTTGCGGCCGCTGCCGCCGCCAATCAGGCATTCAAGGGGAAGGATGACCCTTCCTTCGCGCTGCTGCAGGCGCGCCTCGCGCTCGAACTCAACCGGGCGGTGGAGTTCCGGCAGGCGGCCCTGCAACTGGCGCGCGACTATGACGGGTTGATGGAGACCCACCTGTTTCTTGGGATTCTGGCGAATTTCGATGGGAACACGGAAAAAGCGGAAAAAGAGCTGGAAATCGCCAGGAAGATGGGCCTGTCGCCGCAGGCTGCCGATCAGGTGATGAACGGCGGGAACACGATGGCTTGGGTCTGGGCGCGGCGCGTCTTCGCCACCGCGGCGGCATGGATCGCCGGGCTATTTCTGCTGTTTGCAGGCGGGAAATACCTGACTGCCAGGATTCGGCGATCGATGGAAACAAGGCGCGGCCGTTTGTGGTGATGCTGGTGATTCGGTCCCGCTCCGGCGCGCTCAAAACCGCAGCTTCAGCCCACCCCAGATGCCACGCGGCGCACCGGGAGCATAGAACGTCGCGTGCCGCACCGGATACTCGCCATCCACCGGCGGGAACGGGCGGGCGATGAACGCCTCCCCGGCGGTGAAGGCAGTGGGTCCAAGTTGTGCCGCGGAGTAGTATTTGCGGTTGAAGAGGTTGTTGATCTGGACAAAAAACTGTAAGTGCCGGTGTACCTTGTAGCGCCCGCCGAGATAGGTCACGGCGTAGCCCGGCGAACTTCCCGGTCCCAGATAGTAGACTCCATCGGGCTGATGCCGGTTGTCTTCGTTGCCGCGCGCAAAAGCGCTCGAGAACGCATTGAGGGAGAGATCCACCGCCAGCTTCTTCGTGATATCGAGATCGGCGTAGGCCTTGAACATGTGGCGCGGCACAAGGGGAATGCGGCTCCCGGGCTCGATCTGGATGGAGCCATCCAGCCCTTTCGCTTCCGCGTTGCTGGCGCTGTTGCTCGACCCGTCCACCAATTCCGGACTCTGGTAGGTTGCCTCGAGCAGCGTGTACCCGCCGCCCAGCGTGAGCCGCGAGAAGCGGCTGTTCACTCCCAATTCCAGGCCCTGCCGCCGCGTCTTGCCGAAGTTCTTGAAATAGCCGAAACCGGTCTGCTCGGAGGCGACGAACAGGATGTCGTTGCGGTTATCGGCGCGGAACCACCCCGCGTTCCAGGCTACTCTGCTTTCCTGCCCGCCGCGCACGCCCGCCTCCCAAGTGCGCGTGATCACCTGGTCGAGGGGGGGATCGCCGGCCATGGCGTTCGGCAGTTTGCACGGCCGCTTGGGATCGGCGCAGCCGAGTTCCACCGACGTTGGGGCGCGGCTGCCCTCGCTGTAGCTGAAGTAGGCGCTCCAGGTCCGGGCCGGTGAGTAGGTGACGCCGGCAGCGGGATTGAACCTGCCGAACACGTTGTGGCCGTCCAGCGAGCCGGCGCCGCCCCCCGGAGTGATGCGGTCCGTGTTGGTGACGACAATGCGGTTGTACCGGCCGGAAAACGTGAAGTTCCACTGATTGTTCGGGGAGAAGGTGTCGGATGCATAGACGCTCGCTGTATGCATCAGCCCGTGTAAGTCGACGCGGTTGTCGAAGGGTTCGCCGTCCACATCGCCGCCTGTCACGCCGTCGGCGAACGCATTGAGGCCGGTGATGCCGCGGTCGGGATTGAGATAGCCGAGTTGGGTCGATTGCAGGAAGCCCACCGTACTGCGGTCGTAGGCCGCGCCCGCCGTTAGCCGGTTGCGCCAGCCTCGCGAACCCGTGCTCCAGGCGCCCTGTCCGGACGCTCCATAGTTGTGTTGCCGCGTATTCGAACGATTGAGGAGACCGTTGCACTTCTCCCCGGGCTCGTCGTTCAGCAGGACTTGCGCGATGCAGCGCCAGTAAGGGAAGGGGGTATTGGCAGCGGTAGCTCCACCGGCGGGGAAGCCGGCATAGCCCGCCGCCGTTAGCGCGGCCCGTTCCGCCGCGCTTGGCTGATACAACGATTGATCCAGCGAATTCTCGTTGATGTCCCCGTTGAAGATGTTCGTCCGGATGGAGCGGTAGTACACGTTGCCAGACAGCGTGAGATCAGCATTTGCCGTGTGGCGAATGCCGAGGTTTAAAAACGGGGAGCGATTGTTGGTGATGTCGGGCTTCGTATAAACGCTCGAATAATCGCGCTCGAGGAAACGCTGCTCCTGAATGCCATTACCGGTGAGTGAATTGTTGGCGTAGGCCACAGAAAGGCTGATGCTGGTTCGGGAGCGGCGCCAGCCCACTCGTCCGAAGAACTGCCGCACGTCCGACGGCGACGACTCGCGCCATCCGTCCTCGAAGAACAGATTGGCTGCAAGATACCAATCGAGACCCTTGGAATTCGTTCCGCCATGTTCCAGGCTTGCCGTCTTGCGTCCGAAGCTTCCGCCCCCCAACTCGAGCGAAGTGCCGGACGCGGTGTAGCCGGTCTTGGTCTGCAAGGAAAGCGCCCCGCCGAGCGTGTTCAACCCGAATAGCGGATTCGACCCCGGCAGCAGCGTAGTCTCCGAGATGGCGATTTTCGGAATCAGATCCCAACTCACCACGTCGCCGAAAGGCTGATTGAGCCGCACGCCGTCCATGTAGATGGAAAGCCCCTGCGGCGTGCCGAGCAAAGGGGAAGCTGTATAGCCGCGGTAGTTGATGTCCTGCTGATACGGGTTGCCCTGGATTCCGTTCGCGTAGACAGCGTTCAGACGGCGGTTGAGAAAATCCGAAAGGTCGAGCGCGCCGCTGCTTCCGATGTCCTCACTGGTGGCGGTCTGGACGGGAGAGGGAATCTCTTCGACGCGCTGGCCCGAGCCCTCGAGCGGAGTGGTCGCCACGACATCCACCTTGTACCGCGCCTCGCGCAACGCGAGTTTGATGGTGCGCAGGACCGGGCTGGAAGACTGAACGTCCAGGGTCATCGACTGTGTCTCGAATTCGTTCCCGCTGATTTCGATGCGGTAGGTCCCGTAAGGCAAACCACGCAGCGCGGCCGTTCCTGCCGCGGTGGTTTGAAATCTCCGGCGCACGCCCGCGCTCGTATTTTCGAGCAGACCGGAGACAATTACGGGAGCGCCGGAGGGGTCCTGAACATCCAGACGGATTTCGCCAACGGGTTGCTGCGCTGACAGGACGGCCGGGAAAAGGATGAGGACACACAGCACCGGCAACCGTTCGCAAAGAAAGGGCATAGTAAGAAATTCCCCGAGGGCGGATTCTGTTCAGTCTATTTGCGGCTGCCGCGCTCCCGCCAACGTAGAATGGAATTTGTTGTCAAAAGGCTGAACGCACCCGCCGCGCGGGGAATATACAGGACAAGGGAGGCTGGAACGAATCAGTGCCGGGGCTTACCCGAGAACTCGCCGGCTGGCTGCTGTATCAACCCGTACGGGAACGCGAATCCGGCCGCGGACCTTCCGCCGCCGAGGTGGAGGTGTCACGCCTGTTCGAGGAACTGCGCGCCCCCCTGCTGCGCTACCTGATGTCCCTGGGGCTCACCGTTTCGGACGGTGAAGACATAGTGCAGGAAGTGTTCCTCGCGCTGTTTCGCCACTTGCGCCAGGAGAAGCCGAGAGACAATCTGCGCGCCTGGATTTTTCGTGTGGGACACAATCTGGCGCTCAAGCGCCGAAAGCAGAACGGCCGGTTTCCGGGAACCCTGGAGACGGTTCCAGTGGAGGCGCTCTACGCAGATCCTTCGCTAAGTCCCGAAGAGCACACGGAACGGAATCGACGGCAGGCGCGCCTTCGGGCGGTGGTGCAAGCACTGCCTGACCGGGACCGCTGCTGTCTCTATCTGCGCGCGGAGGGGCTGCGCTATCGGGAAATTGCGGAGGCTTTGGAAATGTCGCTCGGGGCCGTGTCGATTTCGCTCACGCGGTCGCTGGCCAGGCTGAGCAGATCGGTTGGAGAGTAATGGGCATGGCGCGCGATTCTCATTTCCCCGACGAAGAACTGGTGCGGGCCATCGATGGCGAACTGGCCGAACCGCGCGCCAGTGAACTGAAGAGACACCTGTCGCACTGCTGGCGCTGCAAAGTTCGCCGTGACGAGTTGGAAAGCGCGATCGCGGGTTTCGTGCAAATGCAACGTTCGGAGGTCGATCACCGGATTCCACCACACCAGGGCCCCGCGGCGCGGTTGCGGGCGCAAATGGCCGAGGTGGAGGCGAACTTCCCGGCGGGGCGCGGGGCGCCCGGTTGGATCCGGAACAGGTACGCGGCGCGAACCGCATTCCCGGCGCTCGCGCTTGCGCTGGCGGCGATTGGTCTGTTCTGGGCATACTCCCGGCAATCTCCGGAAAGTCCGCTCCCCAATGCCAGGCTGACCCCAGGCGCAATCCGATTCGTTTCCCGCGAGCAGGCCTGTGTTGCCTCCGCCCCCGATGCCGGACCCGTTCCGGCAGAGATGGCGGAGCAGGTTTTCCGGCGCTATGGCATCCGGCAGCCGCGTCCGAGAGCCTATGAAGTGGACTATCTCATCACTCCGGCGCTCGGCGGCGCCGAAGACATGAGCAACCTCTGGCCGCAACCTTACACCGAAGGCACATGGACCGCGCATGTCAAGGATGCGCTGGAGGACTATATGCGCACCCTGGTCTGCGAAGGGAAGCTGGACCTCGCCACCGCGCAGCGCGAACTGGCGGATAACTGGATCGCCGCATACCGCAAGTATTTCCACACCAGCCGCCCGCTTCCGGCTCATATGTTGT
>JADLBG010000691.1 GCA_020847895.1 Bryobacterales bacterium | reverse complement strand
CGAGATCTTCATGGTCAACGACAAGAAGACTGACCGGGCCTCGGTGGAAGACGTGGTGGCTTTGCTCAAAGGGCCGCGCGGTACGCCGGTCCAGATCGCGGTGAGGCGGGAAGGCCGCGACAAATTGGTGACATTCCACCTGGTCCGCGACCAGGTGGAGCGCCCCTCGGTGCCGATTGCGGTATGGATCAAGCCCGGTGTCGCCTACGTTCACATCGAATCTTTCAACGAGAACACCAGCCGCGAGTTCGAAGCCGAGTTGAAGAAACTGGGCGAGGATAAGATCGAAGGCCTGGTGCTCGATCTGCGCGACAACCCGGGCGGGATTCTCCAGGAGGCTGTAGCGGTAAGCGAACGCTTCCTCGAACGCGGTCAGGCCATCGTCAGCCAGCGCGGACGCATCTCCACCGAGCGAGCCTATACGGGACGCCGGGGAAATGCCGGGCGCAAGTATCCCATCGTCGTAATGGTGAGCCGCGGTTCTGCTTCCGCCGCCGAGATCGTCACCGGAGCCCTCCAGGATCACGACCGGGCTTGGGTCTTCGGCGAGAACACGTTCGGCAAGGGGCTGGTGCAGGCTCCCTATCCGCTCTCCGGCGATTGCTCGCTGCTGCTGACCATCGCCCGGTTCTACACGCCGAGCGGCCGGCTCATCCAGCGCGACTACTCCCACGGAACGTTCTTCGAATACTACTACCAGAAGAACACCGCCACCCGGAACATGCGCGACCAGAAGGCCACCGACAGCGGACGCGTTGTATACGGCGGCGGCGGCATCTCGCCCGACGAGAAGTATGAAGCCCCCAAACTCAACCGGGCGCAGATTCAACTGCTCGGCCGCGGCGCGTTCTTCTACTTTACGGCGAAGTACTTCGGCCCCCGCGACGCCTCCGTCCCGGATGGCTGGGACGTGGACGATTCCATCATGAGCCAGTTTCAGGCGTTTCTCAAAGAGAAGAAGTTTCCGGTGAGCGATGAGGAATTCGCCCAGAACAAGGATTGGATTCGCCGGCAACTGAAACTCGAGATGCTGACTACGGCCGTGGGCAAAGAGCGGTCCGATGAGGTGGCCGTAGCGAGCGACCCCGAGATTCTGAAAGCGGCCGAAAGCCTTCCGAAGGCGCGGGCGTTGCTTGAAAAGTCGCAGCGCATGGTCGCGGAACGCAAGAAGCGTTAAGCGGAGGAGCGTTCCTCTTCGAGCCGTTCTCCCACGCGCAACACCGTCTCGTCCTCGAATGGGCGGCCCACCAGTTGGATTCCAACCGGTAGGCCGTCGGTTGTCTTGCCGAAGGGAAGCACCAGGGCAGGGAAGCCGAGAAGGTTCCAGATGGTGGAAAGCGCCATGGCCGCAAACAAGCCGATGAATTGCCCTGCTATAGCGAACCGGCGCTCGCGGTGGGGGAAGGCGGGAATGGACGCGGGGGGCATCAGGAGGATGGGATAGCGCTGCATCTGCTCGAGCGCCAGCGCACGCAACCGCTCGCGTTCGTCGAACTGTTCCACGACCTTCCGCGCATCGGCGAGCGGCGTGTCGCGCAGGTTCTCCGTGATGGTCCAATGGGCTTCCGATTCGCGGCCGGCGAGGAAGTCGCGCGTGTGGTACGAGCCGAGTTCGCCGAAGAAGAACGCCCACACGTTCGGCGCGCGCTCGAGGCCCTTGAGGGAGAACTCCTCCACTTCATAGCCGTACCCTTCCAGAGTGCGCGCCGCTCTCTCCACCGCGGCCGAGATGGCGGAGTCCACCGGCGCCTGATAGAACTGCCGCATCACACCGATGCGCGGGCGTACGGACTCGGCGGCCGATCCCGCCACGGAGAGCGAATCACGATCATCCACCCCCTGCAACACTTCGAACAGAAGGCGCACGTCCGCCACCGTACGCGCCATCGGACCGGGAGCGGACATGAGGCCTGAAGGCGGCAGGGAAGGAGGAAATTGTCCTCCTCCGCCGACGCGCCGGTGCGTCGGCTTGAAGCCGGCAATGCCGCAGAAGTGGGCGGGAATACGGATGGAGCCGCCGCCGTCGCTTCCTACTCCGCCCGGGGAGCACCGCGCGGCGATGGCCGCGGCTTCCCCGCCGCTCGACCCACCGGCGGTGCGGGCCGCGTTCCATGGATTCACCGTGCGCCCTGTCACGAAGTTGTCGGTCTCGTAACTCGACAGCAGCTCCGGCACATTGGTCTTCCCAAGGACGATGGCCCCTGCTTCTCTCAGCCGCGCGACGACGTTGGCATCCCGGTCCGCGATGTGGCCAAGCCGGAATTTGCTGCCGCTCAAAGTCGGCAGCCCCCGGACGTCGAAGCTGTCCTTGACGGTAACGGGTACTCCGTGCAGTGGGCCTTCGGTGAGATACGTTTCACAGGCACGCGCCTGCGCCATCGCCTGTTCGGCCATTACCACGGTGAATGCATTGATCTCAGGATTGATGCGCTCGATACGTTCGAGGTGCGCCTCCACGAGTTCGCGGGGACTGAGGTCCCGGCCGCGGACGCGCGCAGCCATTTCGTGAAGCGTCCAGGTGTTCGGCGGCACGCCGCAGATTGTAGCAAACAACCCTTACTCGGGAGATTGTGACGGCGCCCCGGCGTGAGCCGAAAGCGCGATCAGCAGGTTGCGGATATCGTTCACGTCGACGGGCTTGCTGAGATAGTCGTCCATGCCGGAGGCAAGGCAACGTTCGCGGTCTCCGCGGAAGCCGTGCGCGGTCAGGGCTACAATCGGCGTTCGCCGCCTGCCGAATTCCCGCCGCCGGATCTCCGTGGTGGCTTCGTAACCGTCCATTTCCGGCATCTGGCAATCCATGAAGATGGCGTCGTAGGGAAGCCTGTCGGCGAGTTGCACCGCTTCCTTTCCATTGGCTGCCACGTCCACGCGGGCGCCGAATTTTTCCAGAATGGCCGCGCCCAGTTTCTGGTTCACCACGTTGTCTTCCACCAGCAGAACCCTCCGCCCCCGGAACACTTCCCCGTCATCGGTTGGAAGCAGCGGCGGGGTGCAAACACCTTCATCCGAATCGCCGGCCAAGGGCAGCGGCAGGACGAAATGGAACGTCGAGCCCAGCCCAGCCTTGCTCAACACGCCGATGTTGCCGTTCATCAACTCGACGAGGCGCTTCGCCAGAGCGAGTCCGATGCCCATGCCGGGATGCGCCCGCCGCACCGAACCGTCCCCTTGGTTGAATGCGGCAAATAACCGCTGCAACTGCTCATCCGCAATGCCGATGCCGGTGTCGCTCACCGAGATTCGCAGCAGCGTGGCCTCTTCGGTCCGGCGCTCTTCGGCCACTGAGACCACCACACGTCCGCGCTCGGTGAATTTGACCGCGTTGCGCAGCAAGTGCAGAGCCGCCTGGCGAATCCGGCCCGGGTCGCCCACCACGCAGCGGGGAATGCCCGGTCCGTAGATCAGTGAGATCTCGAGTCCCTTCGCCCTCGCCCGCGGATGGAGCCAGTCAATCAACTCCTGCAAAGACCGCTCGAGGTGGAACGGGCCGATCTCCAACTCGAGTTGCCCGGCATGCAGTTTGGCGAGGTCCAGCACGTCGTTGAACATCTCGAGCAGATGGTCCGCGGATGCTCGAATGGTTTGCAGGAACTCGCGTTGGTCATGGCGGAGCGGCGTATCGAGCAACAGGCCGCTCATGCCCATGATGGCGCTCATCGGAGTGCGGATTTCATGGCTAATGTTCGCCAGGAATTCACTCTTGGCAGTTCCGGCCGCCTCCGCCTCTTCCCGTGCCTGGCGCATCGCCTGCTCGGCGCGCTTGCGTTCGCTGACGTCGCGCACCACCACCTGCAAGGCGGGCTTATCCAGATGCCGCACTGGAATGGCCACCATCTCCACCTGCAGCTTCTGGCCGTCCACCCGCACCATCGAGCTTTCCACAATGGAAGTCTCGCGCGCCTGCTGTTCGGCTTCGCGCAGGCTCTCTTCCACGGCGTCCATGGAGGACAGATCGAGAAAATCGCGCAGGCGCCGGCCGGCGTAATCGGTATGCGAGGCGGCGGCGATCAGGCGGTCCCAACTGCGGTTTCCCTGCACCAGCCGGCCCGCCTGGCAAAGAATCACGGGCGTCGGCGTCAAGTCCAGGAACCGGCGATGGATCTCCTCGCTTTCCCGCAGTGCACGCTCGGATTGCTCCCGATTCCGGATGTCCTTGCGATAGGTATGGAAGAGCACCACCGGCAGTATGCCGAGCATACAGCAGGTGACCACGAGCAGTGTCTGGCGCTGATTGCCGTCGAGCAGGGACAGCGTGACGAGGATCGTCAGCAGAGCGAGCAGAGCCGTAAGCCAGGGCAGGATCCGCGAATGCATCAGCCACTTCATAAGGCGTACGCCGGGTAGTCTCCAGATCGGTTGTTTCCCCGGGAAAGTTTAATGTAGTGATACAGTGTGGCTGATGCGTGGCAATCTGTCCGTGCTGCTGGTTCTACTCTCCTCTGTCTCCGCCGCCCAGACGCTGACTCGCGCGGACGCGCTGGCGGCGATGAAGAAAGCCGTGACCTTTTATCACGACAAGGTATCCACTCACGGCGGCTATCACTTCGCCTACACGGACGACCTCGGCTATGGACGCTCGGAGCATTCCGAGACTCCGAATCGTGTCGAGGTGCAGCGCGAGGGCACGCCGCGCGTCG
>JADLBG010000690.1 GCA_020847895.1 Bryobacterales bacterium | reverse complement strand
TTGCTGCGATTTCCACTTCACCTGCTGGGTGAGTCAAGTTGACTTCGGTTCCGTTGCTCATGTCGAACAATCATAACCACTTCGCTCGGCGCGAAGTCAGACAACTGCTCTTTTTAGGTTGAAGTGATTGAAGGTGGGACTCAGTTTTCGGCCGGTAGCTGTCTCCAGCGGGCTGCCTGCTCCGGCTTGCCCCAACGGGTATAGAGATCGACCAACCAGTGCCGCGTCAACTCCAGGATGCGGCGGTCCTCGGCAGGGATGCCGTTGCGCCGTTCGACGATCCGTTCGCGGCCGGCAACCAGAAAACGCTCGGCTTCGGCATATCGCCCCTCGCCGGACAACGACGCGCCGAGCATGCTCTGGCCGTAGTAATGACGCCAGTTCCCGGCCCCGGCGGCATCGAGCATCTTCTGCGCCTCTCTAAGCAGCGCTTCGGCCTCGGCATAGCGCCGTTGCTCCAGAATTGACTCGGCGAGATTGATCAAAGAAACGCGGGTGGCGGAGTGCTCGGGGCCGAGCACACGGCGACGGGCTCGCTCAACCTGACGGATCACCGCCTCGGCCCGCGGCCAATCCCGCCGGTGGCGGTAGAAATCTCCCAGGGTTGCCAGGCTCGAAAGACTTTCCGGATGATCCTGCCCCAGCAGGCGGCGCCTGCCATCGAGAGCCCGCCGGATGAGGGGCTCGGCACGGTCGAACCTGCCGGCCACCGTGTAGGCGAGTGCGAGGTTGTTCATGGTCGCCAGCGTATCGCGGTGCTGCTCTCCCAACAGGCGCCGCCGGACCTCAAGCACTTCGGTGAGCAACTCGCTAGCCTGCTCGTACTTGCCCACAAACCGGTAGGTCGCTCCGAGATTGTTCATCGTCAGCAGCGTCTGGGGATGTTCCGGACCCAAAACCCGCTTCATGAGCGGCAGCGCTTCCTCGTACAGTTGCTGCGCCTGCGAGTCCTTGTCATTGTTCGAATACTCGAGCGCCAGATTGTTCATGGTGACCAGCGTGGAAGGATGTTCCGTCCCTAAAATCCGGCGTTCGCGCGCCAGCACGTCCACCAGAAGCGCCTCGGCCCGGCGATGGTCACCTCTTCCGTGAGCTGCGATCTCGGCAATGTCGTTCAGTGCGTCCAACGTTTCCGCATTGTCCGGCCGGCCGGAGCGGCGCTGCGTTTCGACTACGTGCTGGAGCAATCTCTCGGCGTCGTCATACCTCGCCTCCATGAAATACGTTCCGGCCAGCTCTCTCATGCTGGAGAGCGTGCCAAGGTCACTTTGACCCAATACTCTCTGGCGCAATTCGACCGCACGTTCCTGCTGTTCGCGCGCCTGCGGATAGAGGGACAGTTCGAAATAGGTCTTACCGATCGTGTCCCGGATGGAGGCCTCTACCTCGGGCTGCGACCCGAAACGCCCAGCGATTCTCACCGCGGCCCGCTCGAGAGCGGTGCGAACCTTCAAGTCCGGGTCGGGCTGGGTGGCGGGAGTCGCCTGACCTTCCGCACTCGCCTGTGCCAACAGGTCATGTTGCAGGAACTCGCTCACCGCCCGCGCGACCGCGGCCTGCGTATCGGCCCGCTGCCGTTCGCGATTCGCACGAATTGCCTCGCGAGTGCTGGCGAGGATTCCGCCGATCAGCGCCAAAAGCACAACAGCGGCAGCGCTGACCAGGAGGCGGTGCCGTGCGGCAAACTTGCGCGCTCGATAAACCGCGCTCGGCGGCCGGGCGGCAATCGGACGATTCTCCAGGAAGCGCCTCAGGTCCGCTGCCAGTTCGGTGGCGGATGCATAGCGGCGGGCTTTGTCTTTCTCCAGAGCCTTTGCCGTTATCGTTTCGAGGTCGCCCGAAAACTCCCTGTTGAAGCGGCCGAGCGGGAGCGGGTCCTCCTCGCGAATTCTCCGCAGGGACTCCAAACTATCAGCGCCGGGGCCGACGGGAAGGTGACCCGTCATGAGTTCATAGAGCACCACACCGAGCGCGTAAACCTCGCTGCGCGCATCGAGTCCCGCCGGATTCGCAACCTGCTCGGGACTCATGTACGCCGGCGTTCCGACCAATTCCCCCGCGCTGGTCAACTGGCTGTGGGGCGAAGGAGTGTCGAGGATGCGCGCCACTCCGAAGTCCAGGATCTTGGGTTGGCCGCTCTCGTCTACCAGAATGTTGCCGGGCTTGAGATCACGGTGCAAGATGCCCCGTTGGTGCGCGTGGTGCGCCGCGTCGCACACTCTCACCATCAGTTGGAGCTTGTCGCGATGGTTCAGGCGATGCGTGAGCGCGTGCTCAGTCAGCGAGCGGCCCTGAATGTACTCCATCGCGAAGTAGGGCTGCCGCCCGAAGGCCGTCTCCACCGCACCGGCTTCGTAGATTTGGGCGATACCAGGGTGCTGCAGGCGCCCCAGTGCTTCCGATTCCTGATCGAACCGGCGCAGCAATGCCGGAGCCGGAATTCCCGACCGGATAACCTTCAACGCGACAGTACGCCGTGGGTGGTCCTGCTCGGCTTTATACACCGTCCCCATTCCACCCTCTCCCAACTGAGAGAGGATTCGATAGCGGCCGATGACTTTTGGTTGGCCCCGGTCCCCAAGCGCCGCCGCGGCACGGGCGACGCGCTCCAAGGCTCCATCCCGGGAAACCTCCTGCCCCAGCAGCGATTCCACTTCGCGGCGGAGTTCTTCATCTCCCCGGCAAGCTTCTTCCAGAAACGCCCCACGCTGGCTCGAGTCGAGTTCTTGGGCGGCCTCGTATAACTCCGCGACTCGTGCCCAACGCTCAGCGGACATTTGCGCCTGCTCTGTGGAATTCTAGCAGACCCGGGCTATAATTGGGCAGCGCCATGTCCTCTGCCGAGTCCGGTCGAGTTACGACTTTGCTGAAGGCTTGGGCGAACGGTAGCGAGGTGGCCCGGGACGAACTGATCCCGCTCGTTTATGAGGAACTGCGCCGCCTTGCGCGGCGTCACCGCCGCAAAGTCAGCGCCGGAGAAACTTTCAAGACCACCGCTCTCGTCCACGAGGCGTATGTCCGCCTGGTCGGGATCGAAGGCATCGAGTGGCAGGATCGCGTGCACTTTTTTGCGGTGTCGGCTCAGTTGATGCGCCGTATCCTGGTGGATGCAGTCAGAGCGCGGCGGGCCGCCAAGCGCGGCGGCGGCGCTCGAATCTTTGGGGCCGGCATCCTCGAACTCGACGCGATTCCGGCCCCGGACTCCGAACAAGGCGGCGAAGTGCTCGCTCTGGACGAGGCGCTCGTCACGCTTGCGGAACTGGATCCCCGGCGGGCGCGGATCGTGGAGTTGCGCGTTTTCGGCGGCCTGACGGTGGAGGAGGCGGCAAGCGCGATCCATCATTCGCCGCAGACAGTCATGCGCGACTGGAGAATCGCGAAGGCCTGGCTGCTGCGCGAACTCGAGCGTCGCGGGTCAGACTAATCCGCCAAAAACTCCGGTGTGACCGCAGCCCACTTCGCCTGAACTGTTAGGGCTGTCGGCGCACCCAGATCGTTCCCTTGTTTGCGCTACGAACGGTGACGACGCCGTCAGGCGGGGCGATCTGAGGTAGGCGTAGATTGACCTGGATCATGCCTTGAACCAATTCCGGCGCGTTACCCAGATACTCGATACTCGGAGAAAATGCTCCCGCCGAAATACTATAAAGCTGAATCGGAAAGGAGGCGATCGGACGGGAAACCGGTCCATGCGGTATCTCCCCGTCTACTGCCGCGGGCAGCATATTTCCTAGTCCGGTGGCGTAGATGGTAGCGATTGACCCTGGAGACGCGGGACTTGAAGCGCTATTGATTGACCCGTCTTGATTCAGAGCCGCAAGCGGTCCGGATCGTAGACCATTGACTGTGAATAGTCCCGGATGCGCCGGCGAAACGGTTCTGTCGAATGCGGCCAGGACCACACCATCGCGCTGTAATTCGACGCGAACCTTGTTCGGAGGAAGGGTGAAGGGCGCCACCAGGTTGATCTGGCCCGCAGCGGCATAGAGTATCGGTGCTGGAACTCCATCAAAAGTAACCGTGATCCCGCCGAGTTCCTTGGTCACAATGCCCGCCGTGTCCAACTGTGTGATGAATTGCTGCGCTGGACCGATACTTGAACCATAAATCGAGAGCACTTCGCCTGGTGCGATGGAACTCATGTCATTACTGGCCGCATTGGCCATGCAGGTGACCGTCCCGGGTTCAGGAGTGGTTGACGGCAATGCTGTAAATCGCGGGAGGCCAACATAGGCCGATTCCGCTACTACTACGTCCGCTCCCGCGGCCCAGGATTGCGCGGCATTCAAATAGCCGGCAAAGATTATGGATTTGGCGGCTATGTCGAAACGGGCCACGAAAGTGGTTACCGGCCGAACTGCCCCGGCACTGTTGAGACAGGCTCGCGGGGCGCCCGCGGTAGGCTGGAACTCGAGATCGAGAGCCAAACCCGTCAGAATGAGCAAGCCCCGGCTATCAAGCGTCATCCCGCTGATATTGGCGCCGGGAACCCTTGTGCTCCATACTGAATTGCCTGCTGGGTCCAACTTCATAATGGAGCTGTCCGGCCCTGCAATCTCCCATCTTCGCTGGTATGAACTGACATAAGCGTTGCCTTCTTCGTCGACAGCTACCCCGGAGCCCTGGAAGAAGGAGTCCCACTTGACGGAATAGATGGATTTACTCGCATCTGCTGTCAGTCGGGTGACCGTGACCGGTATCGGTCCCGGGCTCCCAATACCAGGGTTGCCCGTTCCCAGGACATACACGCTGCGGTCTTTCCCAAGCGCAAGTGAGGTGGGCCTGAAAACCGCGGATGTCCCAAGTAGCGACGAAAACAGCAGTTGCTTGAGATCGCGATCGAACTTCGCGACGAACTGATCCGGTGTTCCGGAAGTGCGATAGGCGCCAGGCGTCGTAGGAAAATCCGTGGAGAACGCTTCTCCCGCAATGTACACGTTGCCGTCGTCGTCCAGCGTGAGTGATTGAATGCGGTCGGCGGCCGTCCCGCCAAAGTACGCCGATCCACTTACTGCGGTTCCGTCGGAAGCCAAACGAGCGATGAACAGGCTCGCCGGGGCTGTTCGCTCTCCTTTACCGTCCAGCGGCAGATTTGTCGAGGTTGTTTCGCCCCCAACGACTACACCTCCATTCGGGGACACTGCAATGGCGCTAATTTCGTCAGCTCCATTGCCGCCCAGATAGGTGGCCCAAACCAGTGTGCCATTTGGGGACAATTTGGCGATGAAGCCGTGCGCACACTGGTATCGCGCGGGGTTTGCATGGCAATCCGGTGGCGGCTTGGGCTGAACAACGCCGGGGGTTGCCGGCAGATCGTTGAAACACGTTGTTCCCGCCAAATAGATGAAACCAAGCGTGTCGCGGGCAGTGACTGTTGGGGATGGAAGGCTATCCGCCAGGTTGACGCCGGTCTCAGCGAAGCCAGCGGCAAACCCACACATCAGGACCAGTTGTGCAACGTAGACCATGCCCATCGATAGCTATAACGAATTGTCAATCTCAGCCCCAGGATAGGATAGTGCACATCAACATCACAATCCTTTGACAGGAACGTTCTACACTGAAAGAATCTTCGTACCCCCTGACGAAATATGAGTGAGACGACCAGCGAAAAACGCCGCCAGTATCCCTTTGACGCCATCGAGCCCAAGTGGCAGCGATATTGGGACGAACACAAGACCTACCGGACGCCGAATCCGGGCGACCCGGGTTTCGATCCCTTGAAGCCCAAGTACTACGTGCTCGACATGTTCCCTTATCCAAGCGGCGACGGACTCCACGTAGGGCATCCCGAGGGCTATACCGCCACCGATATCTTCTCGCGGCACAAACGCAAGAACGGATACAACGTTCTCCACCCGATGGGTTGGGATGCCTTCGGGCTGCCCGCCGAGCAGTACGCCATCAAGACAGGACAGCATCCAAGGGTCACCACGGAGCGCAACGTCGAGCGCTTTCGCGGCCAGTTGAAGCGCCTCGGATTCTGCTACGACTGGGACCGCGAGATCAACACCACCGATCCGAATTATTTCCGCTGGACGCAGTGGATCTTCCTGCAACTGTACAACTCCTACATGGACGAAAAGACCGGGAAGGCGCGTCCGGTCTCCGAACTGGAAGCGCAAGGGCTGAGCCGCGACGATGTGGACGTGCGCCGCCTGGCGTATGTGGCGGAGGTCCAAGTGAACTGGTGCCCCGGCTTGGGGACGGTGCTTGCAAACGAGGAGGTCATGGACGGCAAGAGCGAGGTAGGCGGGTTCCCCGTCGAGCGCCGTCCGCTGCGCCAGTGGATGCTGCGCATCACCGCCTATGCCGAGCGCCTGAGCAATGAACTCGAAGATCTCACCTGGCCGGAAGGCATCAAGCGGCATCAGCGGGAGTGGATCGGCCGGTCCGAGGGGGCGG
>JADLBG010000689.1 GCA_020847895.1 Bryobacterales bacterium | reverse complement strand
GTCCAGTTCAAATATATGAGTACTGGTAGTAGATATTCCACGCGCGAGGTGGCCGACTGCTGAGTCGACCGTTCCTAACGTAGCTGGTTTCGTTCAGTGGCGAGGCCTATGTTCCCGTGGACCGGCCCCCTCTGCGCGAGGAGAAGTGAACCCAGGCCTGTTTAGCCGAGGTTCGACATTCCGAACGGCTATCAAGAACCCCCGTAAAGCCAAGGTGCTTTACGGGGGTTCTCGCATTTCAGGCGCGGTAGCCGCACACCGGTGTTTCCCGGAGAGGATCTGGTAACATGACTCTCCATGAGCGATATCCCCAATTGGGACGACTACTACCTGGAGATCTGCAAGGTAGTGGCAGGGCGCAGTAAGGATCCCAACACACAGCTTGGATGCGTGATTGTCGGTCCCGCGCACGAGATCCGCACGACGGGCTACAACAGCTTTCCGCGCGGCATTCGGGACGACGTGCCGGAGCGCAAAGTACGCCCGGCGAAGTACCTATGGATCGAGCACGCCGAGCGGAACGCGATCTGCAATGCGGCGCGGTGCGGAACGCCGCTCGAGGGGTGCACGCTGTACGTGGAGATCATGCCCTGCATGGACTGCGCGCGGGCGATCGTACAGGCGGGCATCAAGGAAGTGATCGTATCGCAAGAGCGGATGGCGCAATACTCGAGCGATTATTACAACGAGCATTTTGGGATGGTGGAGGTTCTGTTCGGGGAGGCTGGGGTGAAGGTGCGGCGGCACCCAGGCTAAGGGTCACGGACGGACGGGGATTAGCGACTTGAGATCCACCTCGCCGGAATCATTCGCGGGCGCAGCCAGAGCTATGGAGACGTCGATGTTCTTGCAGACGGACTCGGTGCAGGCCTGGCCGCGGATGGCGAGGCGGCCGGCAGCGCGCTGTTTCGCCTTGGCGGCGAAGAGGGCGCGGGTGTCGAAGCCCCAAGTGTACCAGCGAATGTCCGGTTTGGAAAAATTCTTCGGCTCGGACTGAAGCCAGCCTCCGGCGGCTTCGAGGCCGTCCGTGAGCTTGATTTCGGTGGGCCGCTCGATTCCGAGCGAGGGCTTGCCGGCGAGTTTTTCTGCCTGGCGCTGTTTGTTGTCCATGGCGAAGGTGTGCCAGCCGGGATCAATGACGGCCTCAACCACGACGTAGTCGCCACTCCAGCGGGCACGATAGGACAGGCAGCGTTTGTCGTCGTGGTGGACCTCGACGGGCTGAGTCCACTCGGCGGCGCTGGTGGCGGCCAGGGCGAGAACCAATGCGACGGCCAGAAGTCTGTTCATTTTCGAAAGCTCATGCGGTAGGTCTTGAGGGGCATCTCGAACCGTTTGCCGTCACGGAGGACGCCGAGAGTGACGGAATCCCCCGCGGTCTTGCGGAGCTTGATGTACAACTCGGCGGTGTTGGCATCGAGATCGCGCTGGACTCCGTCGACGGCGTAAACGATGTCGCCGGCATGCAGATCGTGGCTCTTCATCATCTGGGCGAAGTTGTCGACGTGGGTGACCATGCTGGCGAAGCCGTCCTTTTCGAGTCCATTGTCGCGCTTTTCGGAATTGGTGAGCGGGCGCGAGTCGAAGTAGGCGCGGGGATCGACGGTGAGCTGGCGGAAGCGGATATCGGTCCACCACCAGCGCTGGGGAAGCGAAACGGTAAGGGGGATGGGCGCGCCGCCGCGGTCGACGGTGAAGGCGACCTGCTTGGCGCGGCGGTTGACCTTGTCGTAGGCGTATTGGAGATCGCCGAAGGTCCATACGGCGGTTCCGTCGAGCGCGGCAATACGGTCGCCCGGTTTCATGCCTGCCGCGGCGGCGGGGCCATTTGTCTCCTTCACCACGAGGCCCTTGGGGATGTCGAGGTGGACACCGATGGCGCGGAGATCGGGGGAGCGGTACATGTGGGTGATCTTGTCGAGAGTTCCGTCCTTTTCGCGGTGAACGTTCTGGAAGTCACCGATGAGGTGGCATTCGACGCAGTTGTTCGCCGCATAGGTGCGCTCGACGAGGAGCGGGAAATCGCGCGGGGACATGGGCTTCGGGCGGGGGGAACGCGCGAGTTTTCCTTCGAGGTACCGCTGATGGAGTTCGATACCTTTCGCGAGGGCCAGATCGAGGCTGTCAAGGCTGAGGAAGGTGTCCTGAGAGGCTCCGTCGCGTCCGCCGTAGCGCAGGTAGATCTGCTCATCGGCGTTGAGGATGAAGAAATAGAGGGTGTTGTAGCGGTCGTAATCGAACAGGCCGATATCGACGTCGTCCATGCGCGGGATCCGCACGCAGACATACTGGCTCATCAGCTTGCCACGGGGTGAATCTTTGGGTGACAGCACGACCTGTGCGTCAAAAACACGTCCGGCGATTCAAGCTTCGCAGCGGAACTCGAGGAAGATGGGCTTCCGAGTTCGCCTGGCCTCCTGGAGGGCGGCTTTGTAGTTGTCAAACCAGGGGATGCCTTCGTCCTGGGCGGGGAGGAGGGCGGGGCCGGTAGAGAGAGCAAGGAAAAGCAGAGGGAGGGCGCTATTTCGCGTAAACATCGTCGCTGCTAGGGATGATAGCACGGGCCTTGAAGACGGCTTGGGCGATGAGGGGTGCTTTCTTCCAGAGCCACTCGAGGGACGCGAGTCAGGCCTTATCCTGAAGGAGGGCACGGCTCATGTTGTGGAGGGAGATCTGCATGGGAGAGGCGTCGGGCCACTCGGGAGGCGGAGGCAAACTGGGCTTGGCTACGCTGGCGCGGGTGCAGAGTTCCTCGAAGAGGGCGACGAGGGCGGGATCGCGCCATCCGCGGGCAGACTCCTCCTGGATCATCTGCATTGCCTCGGCATGGGGGAAAGCGCGCTTATAGGAACGTTCGCTGGTGAGGGCGTCGTAGACATCGGCGATCTGGAGGATGCGGGCGAGGAGGGGGATCTGCTCGCCGCACAGGCAATCGGGGTATCCGGTGCCGTCCCAGCGTTCGTGGTGGTTGCGGATGATGGGCAGCACGGTCCCAAGGCTTTTCATGGGGCGGCAGATCTCTTCCCCTTTCGTGGTATGGGAGCGCATGATGACCCACTCCTCTTCGGAGAGTTGGCCCCGTTTGAACAGGATATGATCCGGAACCGCGATTTTGCCGATATCGTGAAGATAGCCACCGCGGTATAGGGCGACCAGTTCAGGTTTGGAGAGCCCAAGCGCCATGCCGAGGGCGACGCTGTAGGTTGCTATGCGCTGGCAATGGTCTCCGGTGTTCTTGTCGCGCTGTTCGACAGCCTGGGCGAGGGCGAAGAGGATGGTTTCGGCTTCTTCGAGGGAATCGACGGCGGCCTTGTGGCGTAACAGGGACTGGATGCGCGTCCGCACCAATGCGGGGGAGAGCGGCTTGAGAAGGAACTCATCGGCTCCGGCCGACAGCCCCATGATTTCGTTCTCTACGCCCTGGACGCTGGTGATGATGAGGACGGGAACGAATTGTGTCTTGCGATTCGACTTGAGCCAGCGGCAGAAGTCGACGCCGTTGGTTTCAGGCAGCATGAGATCGAGGATGATGAGGTCAATGGGCCGGCTCTCGATTTCAATGACGGCTTCCGAGGCACGGCCGGCTTCTACAATGCGGTAAGGCTCGGTGCGGAGCATGGCTTTGAGGAGTCTCCGCGAGACATCCGAATTGTCGACGACGAGGATGGTGGGCGAACGCCCGGATTCCCACATCGTGCGGTCGATGGTGAAGGCCGCGGGATTGAGGCCGGCAGGGTTGCCCACCGGAGTTGAGATGGCATCGAGGCCTAGGATTCGATAGTCCTGATTAGCTGCCGGGCTGATGAACTTCATAGGGGAGGCGGCTCCGGTCACAATACCCTATCGGAGGAAAGGGGAGGAAGGTTTAGCGAAGAAGTGAAGTTCGGGACTGGAGGGAGGTGAGGCTATGCAAAGCGGAAGATGTAGACTTCGGCGGCGGATATCACGAACTTACTTTCGTTACAGTTACAAGACTTTTTGTTTCGGAAGCCGGCGTGCTGGACATTTTTGCCAAGCAATTGTATAGATTGAGGTTGATTATGTCTCGCATGTCTCATTTCGCCCTTGTTTTTCTAGGGCTTGTTTTTTCGACAGCCGCCTACGGGCAGTCGAGCCGTGGTACGGTGACCGGGCTGTTGTCTGATCCATCCGCTGCGGTGATCAGCGGCGCCAAAGTGGAGTTGCTTTCGCTTACGACAGGCGTCAGACGGGAGACCATCTCCAACGAATCCGGTTATTACCGCTTCGATGCGGTGGACCTGGGGAGTTATGAAGTGATTGTCACGGCGGACGGATTCCGGCAACTGAAGACGGCTCCGTTCCAGGTTGTGGCAAGCCAGGTGCGCACGGTGGATGCGCGGTTGGAAGTAGGCGAGCAGAAGAACGTGGTTCAGGTGGTGGCGGAGTCGGTTCAACTGCAGGTGGAAGCGCCGGTGCGGGGAGCCAATGTGGGATCGGCACAGATTACGCAATTGCCGGTATCGGTGCGGAACCCGGTGGCATTGGCGCTGACGGCGCCTGGGGTGAGCAGTAACCGGTCCGCGCCCGGAGTGGGGACGTTTTCGGTGAATGGAGCGCGCGGGCGGTCGAATAACTTTCTCATCGATGGCACGGAGAACAACGACATTTCGGTGGCCGGGCAAGGGTTCCAGATCACAAATCCCGATGCGGTGCAGGAAGTGTCGGTACAAACGTCGAATTTCGACTCGGAATATGGGCGCGCCGGGGGAGCCGTAGTGAACGTCATCACCAAGAGCGGGACGAATGACTTTCACGGGTCGGCATCGTTCCTGCTGGATGTGACCAACGACGATGCCACCACTCTGCTGCAATCGCTTGACGCGGCGGTACAGGAGAGAGGGAAGCCGCTTCCGGGCACAGAGCAGTGGTGGGGCGGAACACTCGGCGGACCGGTGGTGAAGAACAAGCTGTTCTTCTTCCAGAGTTTTCAGGAGCAGCGGCAGCGCTCGAGCGGATCGAGCGACGTAGTGGCTCCGAGCGCGGCGGGGAGGGCTACTTTGAACGCGGTGTTTCCCAAGGGGACTAATCCGCGGGTGGACCTGCTCAACGCGGTGACGGCGGGGTTGAGCGGGGAGGCGAACAAGTTTCCGGTGGCGTTGGGGAATGGCAGGCCGGACGTCGAGTTCGGATTGGCGATTACGAGCTATCCGCAGACGCTTCGGGACCGGCAGACCACTACACGTATCGACTACGCGCTGTCGGAGAAGAACCAGATCAGCGGCCGGTATCTATACGATGACACTACAAATCCGGTAGCCGCGCTCAACTTTCCGAGTTTCATCACCTCGCAGCAGAACCGGTATCAGAACGCGCTCGCCTCCTGGACGCGTGTGATTTCGCCGGCGATGACAAACGAACTGCGGCTACCGTATAACCGCATCGGATTGTCCTTTCCCAATGATGCTCCGGACCCGCTGGCGCAGACGCTGCCGCTGTACTCGATTGCGGGATTGACGGCATCAACCGTGGGCCGGTCGATTGGCGGATACATGGGCGTACAGACGAATCTTCCGCAAGGGAGGATTGCCAATAACTACGGGCTGCAGGACACTCTGTCGTGGATCAAGGGAAGCCATTCCTTCCGCACGGGGGCGGAACTATTGTTACAGCGCTCGCGGCAGTACGCGCCGATCGTGGAGCGCGGGAGGCTCGCGTATGCCGCAAGCGCGGGGTACACCGGACTCGCGAATTTCGTGGACGATTTCGGAGGTTCGAGCGGGTCAGTGCAGCGGGATTTCGGCAATCCGGCCTACTATCCGAATCTGTTCCGGCAAGCTTACTTCGCGCAGGACCGGTGGCGCATCCGGCCGTCGCTGACGTTGACGCTGGGGATCCGGTACGAGTACTTCGGGCTACCGATGAATTCGCTGCGGACACCAGGATACGAGGGTATTTTCAACATTGACCCGGCTACATTTGCCGGGCCGTTCTCACTGCCGAACAAGGTGCAGGGGGACAAGAATAATTTCTCGCCTGCTTTCGGCCTGGCATGGAGCCCGACTTCGGAAAAGAGCCTTTTGGGGAGGTTGCTGGGGAACCGGAAGACAGTGATCCGGACGGGCTTCCAGATGGGGTATGACTCGTTCTTCAACAACATTGCTTCAAACGCAGCGACATCGACGCCGAACGTGGTGGTGACGCAAGTGGTTTCGACAGTGAGCGCGGCGGATCCGCGGGGGACGGCGAACCTTTCGGGAACGCTGCCGGTGACGCCGCGGCCGTTCAGCGCGCTCGACGGGCAGAATACGATCCTGAAGACGCTGGTGAATCCTTATTATGAACGCTGGTCTTTCGGCATTCAGAGGGAGTTCACTCCGACTACGGTGCTGGATGTCTCCTACGTCGGATCGAAGGGTACAAAACTGTTCGCAACTGAGCAATTCAACCCAGTTGTACCTGCTTCGATGAGGATTTTGCCCCCAACGCCGACTCCGATCCCGCCGGGCCGGCTAGGGACGCGCTATGATCCGCTCTCGGGATCGCGGGCGATCCGGACCAACAACGGCTCATCCATTTACAACTCCTTGCAAGTAAACCTGAGCAAGCGGACAGCGCATGGATTTTTCGGGAACTTCGGGTACACGTGGTCGAAACTGATCGACTACGGAAGCGAGATCTTTTCCTACAGCAACGCCGCGGCGACTTCGGCGGTGCCTACAATTTTCGGAGGGCTCCCGGCGGAACGTGGGATCTCGTTGTTCGACCGCACGCACCGCGCAGTGATCGTGTATGGCTACGATCTGCCGTGGATGAGAGCGCAGAAGGGAATACTTGGCAGGCTGGCGGGCGGATGGAGTGTTTCGGGGGTCACGACGTTTGAGACAGGCGTTCCGGTGAATGTCAATAACGGCGTGGACGCTGACGGCATCGATGGCGCGAGCGACCGGCCGAACTTCAACCCGAACGGCCAGCCGGGAGTACGCGCCGTGCCTTCCGCGAGGAGTTCGACGGGCTACGTGAATCCGGACCTTCCGGGGCAACCGGCGATTGATCCGGCGACAGCGCAATATATCGCTCTGCCGCCAAACGCATCGTCCACACCGGCGCCGACGGGGAACCTGGCGCGGAACACGTTCCGGTCGGCTCCGGCGAGCAACTGGGACGTGAACCTGTTCAAGAAGGTGAACATCACGGAACGACTCCACGCGGAATTCCGGACCGAGCTTTACAACATCTGGAACCATCCGCAGCGCGGACTGGGGAGTGTCAGTCCCTTCTCGCCGGCAAGCAGCACGCCCTCGAGCAACGTAACCAGTTCCGCCGCCGGGCAGTTCCTAAACTTGGGGATACTGGACGGCGGCGGACGGGTGATTCGCTATCAGTTGAAGTTTATCTTCTGAGCATTGACCGGCATCGCGCAAGAAGCTAGGCGAGAGCGGCCTTGAGGATTTCTCGCAGCCGCCTGGCGACGATTTCGGCTTCACCGGGCTGGGTCATCCAGGGATTGATGATGAGTTCCACGCGGGAGCCGGGGACAACCTCGATGGAGGGCTCGCCTTCGCGGAGTTTTTTCACCACGTCAAGGACGGTGATTTTGCTTTGGTCCCAATTGACGTG
>JADLBG010000688.1 GCA_020847895.1 Bryobacterales bacterium | reverse complement strand
GAACGGTTCGGGGGAGTCGTCGAGGGAGACTTTGGGCCCGCCGCGCTTTTTGGCGTTGCGGGCTTTGGCATGATCGACGAGAATTCGCCGGGCCATTTCGGAGGCAACCGCGAAGAAATGGGCCCGGTTTTGCCATTTAGAGCCTTTCTGGCCGATGAGGCGGAGGTAGGCTTCGTGGACGAGGGCGGTGCTTTCGAGGGTGTGCTCGGCGCGCTCCTTCATCATCTGGCGGCGGGCGATTTTGCGCAGTTCCTGGTAGACGAGCGGGGTGAGTTCGTCGAGGGCGTCGCGGTCGCCGCCGGACCAGCGTTCGAGGAGGCGGGTGACGTCTTTGGGTGTGGAGTCCATGGGCGCCGCTTTATTGCATGTCGAGGTCTTCGGCAATTGCCGCCTGGAGACCAGCCAATCTGGACCGCGTCTTCCAGAGTATAGTTTCATCCACAGCTTCGTATTCGTGCCGGTAGACGTTGCCGGCTGCCGCAATCGCAGGCCAGTCGATTTCCGGATGAGTCCGCTTGTACTCCTCCGGGAGCCGGCGGGGGGCTTCTGAAATGATTTCCAGCGCTCTGGTCACAGCGTAGACTGTTCTCCGGTCGGCTGCAAACTGGTCGAATGTCATGCCGGCGGTGAATTGAAGGACAGCCTCGATGTTCTCCAGGATATCCCTCATTCTCTGCCTGGGATCTCTAGAAGGCATTGACTGCATCCCGAATAATGCTGTCGCGAAGGAGAGGTTTCAGCTTCTTACGATTGGCGACATCGCTTCGCCCTCCAAGTAAGTCGTCAATGTACAGTTTGATTCGAGCGTACTCGAAAATGCCCAAGTCTTTGTCGTAGTCGAGGTCGACCAAGACATCGACGTTGCTCGAAGGGCCGGCCTGGCCACGAGCTACGGAGCCGAAGACGGCGGCATGGGCCACGCCCATGTCGCGGAGTTCCCGCTGGTGGGCGCGGAGAATGGCCAGAACATCGGGGAGGGTACGTGGCATTCCTGAGACGAGTCTAGCAGAGACGAACGCTTACAACCAGTTAGGAAACACCGTATTCCGGGACCTCTCCTCCTCGATAGTAGTACCACGCGGCTAACGACGGATTCGCGGCGGCATGATAGCCTGAAGGTAGTGGGGGACACGGAAGAAATCGCTGTACGCACCGTACACTTGGCGAAGGTCTACCCTTCGGGCGAGGCGGAGATTACCGTGTTTCGCGACTTGAATCTCGAGGTGAAGAGCGGCGAGAGCGTGGCCGTGATTGGGGAATCCGGGGCGGGAAAGTCGACATTGCTGCATCTGCTGGGAGGTCTGGACAGGCCTTCGGAGGGCGCGATATACTTCGGCGAACGACGGATTTCCGAGCTGGACGACGGGGAGCTCAGCGAGTTCCGGAACCGGGAGATCGGTTTCGTCTGGCAGAGCCACTCGCTGTTGCCGGAGTTCACGGCGCTCGAGAACGTGATGATGCCCCTGCTCATTCGCGGGACTGCGCACCAGAAGGCCGCCCGGACGGCGATGGAGAGGCTTGTTCAAGTGGGGTTGGAGCACCGCGCGACGCACCGCGCGGGGGAGTTATCCGGAGGCGAACAGCAGCGGGTGTCGCTTGCGCGGGCGCTGGCCGGCTCACCCAAAGTTTTGCTTGCCGATGAACCTACCGGCAGCCTCGATTACCGCACCGGCGAGGGGATCGTATCCCTGCTGGAGCAACTCCAACGACAGCTCGAACTCACCTCTATCCTGGTCACGCACAACCTGGCTTTCGCGCGACGCTGTGATCGCGTTTTAATACTAGACAAAGGTCAGTTGCATCCTATAGATGATAGGGTGCCGCCGCCACAGACATGAACGGATCGAAATATGTTTGAACGTTACACGGAAAAGGCCCGCAGAGTCATCTTCTTCGCACGGTATGAGGCCAGCCAGTTCGGCAGTCCTTATATCGAGACAGAGCATTTGCTGCTCGGCCTGCTGCGGGAGGACAAGGCGCTGGCGAACCGGTTTCTCCGGTCGCACGCGGCCATCGAGTCCATCCGCAAGCAGATCGAGGCGCACACCACGATTCGGGAGAAGGTCTCGACATCGGTGGATTTGCCGTTGAGCCACGAATGCAAGCGGGTTCTGGCCTACGGCGCCGAGGAAGCCGAGCGGCTGAACCACAAGCACATCGGGACGGAGCACCTGTTGCTGGGGTTGCTGCGGGAAGAGAAGTGCCTGGCGGCGGAGATTCTGCATGAGCGCGGGCTGCGGCTGTCGCAGGTGCGGGAAGAGATTGCGCGGTCGTCTTCGGAGAAGATGGCGTCGAACCGGCCGAAGGAAAGCTCGCTTCTGTCGGAATTCAGCCGGGACCTGACGCAGGCGGCGCTTGATGGGACGCTCGATCCCCTGATCGGGCGCGATTTCGAATTGGAGCGGGTGGTGCAGATACTGTGCCGGCGCACGAAGAACAATCCGGTGCTGATCGGGGAGCCGGGCGTAGGGAAGACGGCGATCGTGGAAGGGCTGGCGCAGCGGATTGCGGACGGCGAGGTGCCGAGCTTTCTGGCGGACAAGCGGATTCTGGCGCTGGACCTGTCGCTGATCGTGGCGGGCACGAAGTATCGCGGGCAGTTCGAAGAGCGGTTGAAGACCATCATGAAGGAGCTGATGGAGAACCAGAACGCCATCATCTTCATCGATGAGCTGCACACGCTGGTGGGCGCGGGGTCGGCCGAGGGATCGCTGGATGCGGCCAACATTTTGAAGCCGGCGCTGTCGCGAGGCGAGATCCAATGTATCGGCGCGACCACGCCAGGCGAATACCGCAAGTCGATTGAGAAGGACCGCTCGCTGGAGCGGCGTTTTCAGGCGGTGAAGGTGCCGCCGCCGAGTGAAGGCGACGCGGTGAAGATTCTTTTCGGCATCAAAGAGCGGTATGAGAAGTTCCACGCGGTGGCGTACACGGATGAGGCGATCGAATCGGCGGTATATGCTTCGTCGCGGTTTATTCCGGACCGGTTCCTGCCGGACAAGGCGATCGACCTGATCGACGAAGCCGGGGCGCGCATCAAGCTGCGGCAGACGACGGTGCCCTCGGAAGTGTCGGAGATCCAGAAGAGGATCAAGTTCATCGTGCACCGCATGGAGAACGCGATTGCGAACCATGAATTCGAGAAGGCGCGGTTCTATTCGGATGAAGAACGGCGAGAGAGAGAGAATCTGCGGCAGTTGCGGGACAAGTACAACCTCGACGATACATCCACGGGCGTGGTGACGAAGGACGACATCGAGGATGTGGTGGCGCGGTGGACCGGGGTGCCGATGACGGCCATCCGGGAGGAAGAGGTTTCCAAGCTGCTGCGCATCGAGGAAGAGCTGCACAAGCGGGTGATCAGCCAGGAGAAGGCGATCAGCGCGCTGGCGCGGGCGATTCGCCGGTCGCGCGCGGGGTTGAAGTCTCCGAAACGGCCCGCGGGGTCGTTCCTGTTCCTGGGGCCGACGGGCGTCGGCAAGACCGAGGTAGCGCGGGCGCTGGCCGAGTTTCTGTTCGGGAGCGAGAAATCGCTGATCCGCTTCGACATGTCGGAGTTCATGGAGAAGCATTCGGTTTCGAAGCTGATCGGCTCGCCTCCGGGATACGTCGGATACGAAGAGGGCGGACAGCTCACGGAGCGGGTGAAGCGGTCTCCCTATTCGGTGATTCTGCTGGACGAAATCGAGAAGGCGCATCCGGATGTGTACAACATCCTGTTGCAGGTGTTTGAAGACGGCCAGTTGACCGATGGATTGGGCAACACGG
>JADLBG010000687.1 GCA_020847895.1 Bryobacterales bacterium | reverse complement strand
GCGTGTTGCGGGCGGGCCCGAATTCTCTCGTGGGGGAGAGTCTGAACTGATGGAACGCGGTTGAAAAAAGGAGCGCAAGCATGGAAGTTGAAATGAAAATCCGCGGTCTGATGATGGATCCGGTCACCAATATGCCGATCGTCATCCTCAAGGACAACAACGGCAACACTATCCTCCCTATCTGGGTGGGAATCTACGAAGCGAACGCCATTGCGCTTGAAATCGAGAAAGTCTCCACGCCGCGGCCGATGACCCACGACCTCATCAAAACGCTGCTTCTGGGGCTGGAGACGGCGGTGCACAAGATTGTGGTGAACGAACTCAAGGACGACACCTTCTACGCTCTGATCTGGCTGGAGAAGGACGGGGAGTTGATTACGGTGGATTCGCGGCCATCCGATGCGCTGGCGCTGGCGCTGCGTCTGGATTGCCCGATTTATGTAGACGAGTCCGTGCTGAAATCCTCGAAGATGGCCAACGCCATGTCCGACCGTGTGAACAACGAGGAGTTGCGCCGCTGGCTCGAGGGATTGAGCGACGAGGATCTCGGCCGCTACAAGATGTAGATCCGCATGCAGGAAATTCTCGAGCGCCTGGCCGCGGCCAGGATCCAACTGCTCCCGCTGACGCAATTGGAAAGGCACTGGGTGTTTGAACGCGACGGATTTATTTCCCTGGTGGAGCGAACAATAGAGGGCGGGTTCGGAAACATCGGGGCTCCCGGCATGTGGACCGAACGCGGAATGGCTGTCCTCGTGCAGCGCGGGAACGCGCACGTATTCACCGCCAAGGGATACGAAGTGGCTGCCACTGTTGAACAGGTGGACACGCTGCGGCGGTTCGCGAGCGACCTGGAAGCGGCCTTATCCGCTTCACCGCCGAAAGGAATCGGATTTCAAGGATAGATGCTGTCATGAAGGCCCGTGTTCTTTGCTTCCTCTTTGCCGGGTTTGGTCTGACGATCTTCCCCGCCTTGGCTCAGGACCTGAGCGGTATTCTCGCCGGCGCCAGCCGGCAGGCGGAGAAGAACGCCAGGATTACCGGGCTGCGGTTCCATTGCGACCCTTCCGATTGCCGCGTGCGGCCGCTCGAGACACTGGTGGTGCAGGTGCTGGTGGACGGGGAGATGGCGGTTTCGAACGGCGAAACCCGGAAAGGGCGGCTGCATCGCACACCGGGGCAGTTGAAGGTTTCGAGCGCGAACGGGGGCTGGGTTTCGAAGCCGTTCAAGTTCCAGGGCTCCGACCCGGGCGGATACATTGACACGGGCGGAGGAACGTTTGCCGGCATCTTCGCGAAGATGGCGGGCGATTACATCGTGGCGGACTCGTTTCTTTACACGGCGCCTGAGACGCCAGGGACCTACAGTCTCACCGATGATACGGAAGGCGTCACAGGCGAGGTGAAGATCACCGTAGATGCGAACGCGCCGTCGCGAAAGAAAGCGGAGGAGGTGAACTTCGGACCGGAGGACAAATCCAACGAGCCTTACCGCCCGCTGGTGGAACACTACGCGCCGATGGTGGCGCAGGAAACCTGGTGGACGCCGAAAGCCGACATCCCGACGCGCTTCGACTACGACAATGATCTGCTGGGAGACGACAACTGGGACGACCTCGATAAGGGCACCTCGCAGTCGTATGTGCATTACGCCGTCATGGAGACATCGACGCACTGGTTCGTCATCTACAATCTGTTCCACCCGCGCGATTACTCCGACAAATGCGTGGCCGGCAGTTGCCACGAAAACGACAATGAGGGAATCATCCTCACGATTCAAAAGGACGGCTCGCAGTTCGGCAAACTGCAAGTGATGGAGACGCTGGCGCACGACAACATTTATTCGTTCGTGAACGACGGCTCGATCCGTAACGGTGTTCACGACATCGACGGTAAGATTGATTTTTACGACGGCTCTCACCCCGTTATTTTTGTAGAATCCGGCGGGCACGGAATCTACGGCCCCTCGGATGCCAAGACCAGCCGCTACAGCGTGGACAAGGGCGAGTTCACGGCGGGAACGGGCATCACTTTCATCTACAAGGGGGTGGCGGAGCGTCCGAAGCACGCCAACGACCGCAACGTGGGCTACGAGTTGCTGCCGATTCTGACGAAATGGTGGCCCTACGTGGAGAGCAATGCGCAAAACCAGCGGATGTTCGATGAATTCGGACCCTATCAGCCGTTCGGAAACCGGCCCGGAATCAAGGTGAGCAAGATCGGCCATACGTTCTACGGCCGCAAGGAAGCGGCGAACAAGGCCAAGCCGTTTTGGGGATGGCACGACAACCGCACCCTGAAGGCGGGGGTGCTGGCGCCGGGCGAATGGGGATTGGATCCGGCCTATGGAGTGACGCGTGATCTGACGTTCCCCTCGAACATGGCGTTCTCGCTCGACTACACGAACAATCCGTACCTCGGAATTGCGGGTGACGCACAGGCTGCGGTGGGCAGCGCCGTGATCACCGCGGGGAGACCTGTCGTCGGCGCCCCGGGCGCGGCGGGTTCCCCCGCTCAACCATCGTCCGCCCCGGGGCCGTCCACCGTAGGTACTGTTCCGCCGAACATTGGAACCCCTGCTCCCTCGGGCACGGCGGCCGCCAGCGAAGGATGGGTGGAAATCACGGCGACAGTGGATGCGTCCGTGATCTTCCATGTCTGGGGAGAGACCGTATCGCCGGAGATCCTCAGCGGACAAGCGGTCAAGGATCAGCAGCAGCAATTCAGCGGCCCCATTCCCTCAGGCTTCGGAATCCAGTGGGCGGTGGAGAAGAAATCGGGGCGCGGGAACGTGAAGATCGTGGAGGAGCCTTCGGATGTCAACGGCCAGACCTTGAAGGTGCGTGTGGACGATTCAAAGGGTGGAGCGGACAGGTACGTGTTCCGAATCACCTGGAAGCGCCGTTGACTGGGTTCACTCCTATCCTGGCCATAGCGAACACCATGCCGTATGGCAGATGCGATCAGTGGTGTGTTCTGCTACACTAAAAATTCGTCACGGCCAGGTAGCTCAGTTGGTAGAGCGCAGCCCTGAAAAGGCTGGCGTCGGCGGTTCGATTCCGTCCCTGGCCACCACTTCAAAACAATGTACTTTAACGCAAATCCAGCAGCTTGAACATCGCTCGGATTCTCGAACTGCGTCCAAACTGCGTCAAAGCGCTGTCCAAATCACACCAAATCACGGAGGCCGAGGTGGAAGCTCCAACCCTTCTCGAGTCTTGGCTTCGCGCCAGCCTGCCGGGACATTGCCGTTTGTCCACGGTTGCGCCTGATCGACTCCAGCGACTCCCGCATGGCCGCGGCGCAGCGCGCCAAACGCCGCATGGCCGCGGTTATTGCGCGCCGCTTGCAGGCAATGCCATACTTTTTGTAAGAGGAGGCAGAGGATTGCAGATGGCAGGTGGATTGCGTCGACGATTTCCGACTTACAATCAGACTTATCGCGATAATTTTATTGCCGCGGTGCGGACAAATCTGACAGCATTGTCGCCAACAGCGAAGGCTGTCATTCACGCCTCAGACCAGGCAGCGAGGGCCATCGTTCCGAAGAACGACCTGAATTGCTGCGCGGTGTATGCGCCGGCCGTGGGACTACCCTGGGTAGCATTCAATCAGAACGAATGGCGGCAGGCAGACCTTCAATTCGGCGTGGGCGGATACAACAAGGTCAGCCTCACCACGGCCCAGTTGCACTGTGAGATGAGGATGCTGGATTTCGTCGGGCAGGCCACTCTGGCCGGCAATTATGTCGGTATATCGAAGCTGTGTTGCCTGCCGTGCGGAGCGGTGCTGGCGCTGGCGGGCGTGAACCGCCGGGGGTGCCACGGAAAGGGCTACGAGACCGGGTGGCAATATCCACAGTGGCTTCTCAATACGCCCGGAGCGCTGCAAGCTTTCCTGGGAGCGGTTG
>JADLBG010000686.1 GCA_020847895.1 Bryobacterales bacterium | reverse complement strand
GCCGCGGGCGGGCCTTCCCGCATCCACAACGCCGATGCCGCCTCGGTCTCTTTCCCGGAGTTTTACAACATGCTACGCTCACTGAGCGAGTAACGGCATGTCCCCAACAGACGCCCCGGATCTGACCCTTCCCGGCCTTGTCCACGATCTCAAGAACGTGTTTCAAACAATTCTGGACGCCGCTGATTTATTGGCGGGGGATCCGCGCTGGGAATCCGTCGCCGGCACGATCCAGCGCAGCGCCGAGCACGGAGAGAGGCTGGTTCGCGGGGTCTCCCAGGTTACGGACTCCACCTTTGATTTCGCGGTAATCGCGGGGATCGCGGTGCAGTTCGCCGGCGATTTTCTGAGGGCCACGCACGGGCCGGCTATCGACTTTCAGCGCAGGATCGAACCCGGGCTGCGCATCCGCGGTAATCCCGTGGGCTGGGAGCGGGTGCTCGTGAACCTGCTGCTCAACTCCGTACAGGCCATGCCGCAAGGAGGCCGTGTGCAAGTGACGGCTTCCACTGGTGAAGACGGAACTCGCATCGTTATCGCCGACAACGGCCCGGGGATTCCGGAAGAGATTCTCCCGCGCATCTTCGACGCGCATTTTTCCACGAAGCCCTCAAACACGGGCATCGGCTTAAACATCGTCCGTTCGATCGTCCGCTCGAACGGCGGGCGGGTCCGCGCCGCCAATCGTCCGGAGGGCGGAGCGGAGTTTGTCATTACGCTCAGTTCCGCGGGTTGAAATGCTATGCTGTTTTTCGAATGACCAAGGTCGACCTACAGTATGATCTCGTGCGTCCGCTCGGAGACGGCGATCTCGACGCTATCGCCCGTGTTCACGCCGTGTACGGAATTCACCGGGTAGTTCCCAAGCAGCCGTCCCTGGACGCGGTCAAGGTGGAATACGATGCCAGCCGGTTGAGCGAACGCGCCGTGGAAGCCGCCCTGGTCCGCTGCGGAATCCCGATTGTTCGCCACGCCCTTTAGGTTTAGGTTTAGGGACTCGCCCGCAAAACGGAGGCTCGGCGCCGGGTCACGTTGCGAGTCCGCACTGGACTTGAGGGGCGGCGGCTCCTTTGCGGGCTTCTAGCGCTAGACTCGCACGCCCGCGGTCAACTTCCTGACAAAGTCCAGGCTGGGCGCGAGCAACTGCTCGCTATCGGCACGGAAGGAAAGATCGACGCACCACCACTTGATGCCCGGCACGGACAGGAGATGGGGCGCCAGCTTCTGGAAGTCAATCACCCCTTCACCGAAGGGGCAATGCGCGCTGGTTTCGTCGCCATAGAGCGTTCCGTCCGTGTCGACAATGTGGATGTGGCCGATGCGGCCGCTGAGCAATTCGAGGAACTCGGGCACGCCTCTGGCGAGACGCTCGACCGCGCCCTGTTGCCGCGCGCCCACCACGCCGCAAAGATAGGCGTGGCAGGTGTCGAACAGGATCTGGAAGTTCGGGTGTCCTACCTTTTCAAAAATGTTTACGACTTCGGAGGGTTTGTTGAAGACAAACCCGGGCTCGAACTCCCACACAAGGCGCACGCGCTCGCGGGAGGCGAGTTCCGCCGCATCGTGCCACAAGGCTGACAGGCGGGCGGCGCATTCCGCGTATTCGGGCTCCGCAATGGAGCCTGGGGCGGCGATGGTGTCCACACGCAGCGCCGGGCTCCCGGCCTCGGCGCACAGTTCGACGCAGCGCTGAATCCGCTCCAGGTACTTGTAACGGTTCTCCTCCACCAGGGGATTCACCATGGTGAAATCAGGGGCGTATCCGGAAACTCCCAGCCCGAGGTCAGAGAGCATCTGCCTCAATTCCCGTCTCGAGGCGGCGCTTGCGTATTGTTCCAAGGTCACATGGGGTGGGAATCCGCCAAGCTCAATCCCGTCATATCCGGCGGCGGCGACGCGGCGCGCCGCTTCGTCAAGAGGAAGGGGACGCCGGGCATAAGGGCCGAATGAGAAGGCCCAACTCCCAAACGAAATCTTCATCGAAGCACGGCTTTCTTCTAATACTCTTTCACCTTGTCCGGCCGGGCGCAAGCGGGCGCGGCTCCGGTTCGCGCCAAGATTTCGTAAAAACTAGTTCCGGGGCGAACCGTGCCGAGGCCGGTTTCGTCTTTTTGAGTGAAGGGCCGCGTCCTTGCAATTGTATGGGCAATCCGCAAACAGGCAAACTGATCGAATTACGGGCGAAGACGGACCGGGAGCTGCTGATTCTGATGGCCGGAGAACTTCGCCAGGCGCTCCATGCCTCCTCACCGTCCGGTCTGGAACGGGCAGCGAGAACTTACCGTTTCACGGCTGCCGTACTCCCGACAATTACTCAAGGCCAGCCCGGGGAGATTGGACGTGTGTCCGCGCAGCTCGACGAATTGCACGCCCGTTTGATTACGTTTCGCAACTCTCCGCTTTACCCGTGCGCACCTTGCCGGGCTGGTTCCCGGCAGTAGGCACAAGCCTGCTCATACAACACGTCTTGCCTCCGAAGAGGCAGGTATGAGCATTTTCTGGGAGAACGCCACCAAGTTGCTTGACGCGGCCCTCTCGGCAGTACAAAACGGATCCGCCGCCAGCGATTCAATGACGGTGCTTATTGGACCTGAGGGAGGCATCCACATCCTGCCGAACAACGACTGGCCCCTCGAGCGGCTTGCGGGGGACCGCGGCGCGCGCATGGCTTACCGCGTCACCCAGGAAAACGGTCGCATAGCCGTGAGCGGCCTCGAGGGATGCAACACCTGCCGCCTGGAAACAGAAAAGCCCGACTCAAGGTTGAAGGAACTGCTGCGCGACCGTCCGCGTTACTTCCTTTCGTGACTGGGCCGGCCAGATGGCGGCTAGCTGAGTCCGGCGTCCCGCAAGAATCTCGCCGCTTCCTCCGGCGGCGTCGGGTTGAGATAGAAGCCCGTGCCCCATTCAAACCCCGCCACCTTCGTCAACTTTGGGATCACCTCGAGGTGCCAGTGATAATGCGCCATCGGCGCTTCGTGAATCGGAGTGGTGTGGATCACGTAGTTGTACGGCGGCCGTTCGAGCACCTTATCCATCTTCCGCACGAGTGTGCGCAGTACCCAGGAAAGGTTTTCGAGCAGCGGCGCATCGGCGGTCTCGAAGTGCGAGGCATGCCGCCGGGGCACGATCCATGTCTCGAAGGGAAACCGCGGAGCATAGGGACAGACGGCGAGAAAGTAATCCGTTTCGAGAACCACTCGAGTTCCCGCTTCGGCATCCTGGCGGACCATATCGCAATACACGCAGCGCTCTTTGAAATCGTAGTAGCGTTTGGCCCCGTCAATCTCTTCCTGCACTCGCTTGGGCACTACCGGCAGCGCGATCAGTTGCGAGTGCGAATGTTCGAGCGTGGCGCCCGCCGATTCGCCGTGATTCTTAAAGAACAGGATGTAGCGCAATCGTATGTCGCGCTTGAGGTCGAGCGTCCGGTCACGGAAGGCCCAGAGCACGCTTTCAATCTGCTTTTCCGGCAAGTCGCTCAGCGTGGCCATGTGATCGGGCGTCTCGATGATCACCTCATGCGCCCCCACGCCGTCCATCTTGTCGTACATCCCCTCGCCCTGCCGCTCCATGTTGCCTTCGACGCGAAGCGCGGGGAACTTGTTCGGTACAACGCGAACATTCCACCCGGGCTCATTTGAGCGCCCGCTGGTGCGATAAGCCAGCACTTCCGGCGGCGTCTTCAACTCATTCCCGGGACAAAAGGGACAGAACCGTCCGCCCTTGATAGTCACGGTTTCTCTTGCGAAATCACTCGGACGCCGGACGCGGTCCGTCGCTATGATCACCCACCGGCCGGTGATCGGGTCTTTGCG
>JADLBG010000685.1 GCA_020847895.1 Bryobacterales bacterium | reverse complement strand
GTGTCGGTGTGCCGCCAGGTGCGGCCGTCATCAGTGGAGGCGGCGATGCCATCGGGGAGGGCGATGAAGAGCGTTCCGGGGTGGTGGGGATCGACAGCGACATCCTGGAGTTCCGTAACGTTCCAGGAGGTGAGGATGCGCCAGGTGCGGCCGCTATCGGAGGAGCGGATGCAGCCGTTGCCGGCGGCGAGGTAGAGGATGCGGGGGTCGCGGCGGTCATAATCGAGGGAGGAGAGGAAGGGATGGTTGTAGCTGAGGTGGTCCCAGGTTTCCCGCGCGGTGAGTGTGAAGAGGCCGCTGGGCGGGAGTTTGGCTCCGACGACGTAGCCCTTGGATGTGGCTCCACAGAGGAAGAGGCGATGAGTCTGGGCGGATAGAGTCAGCGTGGCAAGGGCGAAGATTCGCAGGCAATTGAGCCAAAACACACAACCTCCTCGAAGAAAAGGGTAGCCTGGGGCGATATTGCCTGGCCACTGGCGTGCAGGCCTGAAGCGTATGCGAATTGCCTGCTTATTCTTGCTTATTCCACTATGCATCTCTGGGGCCGACCGGTACAAGGCGGAGTGGCTATCCGTCGCGAATCGATTAGTGAAGACGGACCCGGGGACGTACGAGTTCAACTGGGGCGAAGGCGTGCAGTGGATTGGATTGATGAAGACTTATGAGCGCACGGGGGACAAGCGGTATCTGGATTATATGGAACGCTGGACGGCATCCTATATCGGGCAGGATCCCAGAGTTTTGTTGAACGGCGTACGGGAGGGATATTGCGGGCACTGGAGTCCGGCGACGGCGATTCTCTTCATGCAGAAGGCGAGGCCAAGAGCGGAGTATGCGGCGCTGGTGCGGCGTGTCGTGGACTACATTACGAACGAGGCGGAGCGGAGTAGCGAGGGCGCGCTCGGGCACTGGCAGGGAAGCCATCAACTCTGGGTGGATACGCTATACATGGCATGTCCGCTGCTGGCGGGGGCGGGGAAGGCGCTTTCGAAGCCGGAGTACATAACGGACGCCGCGCGGCAGATTGTGGTGTATGCGAAGCACCTGCAAGATGAACGGAGCGGACTGTTCTATCACATGTGGGATTGGAAGACCGGGGAACGCACGCCGGCGTTGTGGGGACGGGGGAACGGATGGGTAACGATGTCGCTGGCGGATACTCTGGAGGTGATGGAGGCGGGGCATCCGCTGCGGGGGAAACTGGTGGAGATCGCCAGGCGGCAGGCGGAAGGGTTGGCGCGCACGCAGGATGCGGATGGGTTGTGGCATACGGTCCTCGATGAGCCGTCGAGCTATCCCGAATCGTCGGCGACTTCGATGATGGTTTATGGGTTGGAGAAGTTGGCGCGGTTAGGGGTGTTGGAGAGCAAGTACAGGGCGCTGGCGGAAAGGGCATGGAAGGCGGTCAATCAGCGGTATGTCCGGGACGGAGTGGTGATTGGGGTTTCGGCGGGCACGGAACCGAGAGGGAAGGAGTATTACGGGAAGCTGCCGGCGGGCTCGCAGACCTGGGGGACGGGCGCGTACCTGATGGCGGGGAGCGAGCTGGAGCGGTGAGTCAGGGGCGGAGGAGTTCTTCGGCGTAGAGGGCGCCCGCCGGCGTTTCCTCATGCTTGAAGAAGACGTAGACGTCTTTGCCGTCGTTGACGAGGCGGGTGACTTTTTCCCTGATGGCGGCGCGGTCTTCGGCGGTGTATTCGGACTTGCGGAGGCGGCGGTAGACGAATCCGCCGGTGATGACTTCGGGGGCGGTGAAGTCATCGCTTTCGGCGAGGCAGAGGGCGGCTCCGTGTTGTTCGAGGAGGCGGTAGACGGAGTCCCGCATCCAGGAGGCGTGACGGAATTCGAAGGCGCAGCGGAGACCGGGCGGGATGGTTTCGAGGAAGGCTTTGAGGAGCGGTTCGTCGCACTTGAGGTTGGGCGGAAGTTGGAAGAGAACCGGGCCGAGGCGTTTGACGACGCGCAGCGAGTCGATGACTTTGAAGAAAATCTCGTTGAATTCGGCGGGTTTGAGGCGCAGGATATGGGTGATGCGCTGGTGGGCCTTGAGGACGAAGACAAAGCCTTCGGGCGTGGTTTGGACCCAGTTTTCGAGCGTGGCGGCGTTGGGGAGGCGGCGGAAGGTGTAGTTGATTTCGACAGTGTTGAGGCGGGTGGCGTAGTAGGAGAGGAATTTCCTGGAGGGGAGATCGGCGGGGTAGAAGCCGGGCTTCCAGGCGTCGTAGGCGAAGCCGGAGGCGCCGGCGTAGAGTTTGGCCATTTGTTTAGTTTACGGCGGGGGATGGATGGCGGGGCGGCAAAGTTAATCTGCGGTGAAAAAGTGGTCTCGAAGCTCCGATTCGGGTATGTAGCGCAGAGCTTGCCGAAAGATGGCGCGTAATGTGCCTTGGTCAATTTCATCGTGTAGTGGGATTGTGAGAGTTTGCTGCTTGTTTTGCACAATTCGACGAAGCTTGACATGGCTCCCGCGTTGGGAGTTTAAGGTGAAGCCGCAAATGGCAAAAATTCTCAGGAGATCGCGGCCGGAGAGAGTACGAAGCTTCGGCATCACGCGACGGATTGGAGTTCCATGGTCGCCAACACCGTTGGGTTTGGAACGAAGCCTGCTTCCGCCAGGTCCTCGCCCTCCAGGTGAAGGCTGAGGGCTTCCTGGATGTTTCTCGCAAGTTCGTCGAGCGTCTGGGCCTGGGTGACGACCGGAAAATCGAGACATTCGGCGACATAATGCGTGTCCCCGCGGAAGATCCGCACTTGAATGGTTCGCTTCACTTTCCACCATAGTACCGCGCCCACGGGCAGGTGTTAGGCCGTGCCAGGTTTCTTGGCAACGATGGCGAGAGTTTGAAAAGAGAAGTGGTGGGCGAGCAAAGGGCGGGCATCAAAAGCACGGGAGATGGCGGAACGAAAAGGATTGCGGTATCAGACTCTCTTGAACATGCTGATTCATAAAGGACTGGAGCGGGTGAACGGCAAGGTTGAGGCGGGGCTGTTTGAGGGGCTGCGGCGGCAACGATGCGCGAGTAGGCTCAATTAGAGGGTTTCTCAATGCGGAAGACATGGCTGCTGTTGCTCGTGGCACTTTCTCTTGCCGTGGAAGGAATCGCCGGGAAGAAGTGGGCGGATGCGGCGGAATATGATCTCTGCCAGCGCGCCGGGAGTGAACTGGTGGCGAGCCGGCAGATCGAGGTACTGCGGGAATGGGAGGCTCGCTATCCGCGGAGTGAGTTCGAGCGGGAGCGGTTGGTGATGCTGGCGGTGGCGTACGAGCGGGCGGGGCGGGCGGAGGATGCGTTTGCGAGCGCGGTGAGAATTTTGAAGCTGGATCCGAACGACATCGAAGGTCTGTACCGGGTGGCGGTGGTGGCTCCCATGCTGAAGACGCCTGGGGCCGAGCAGAAGCGGATTACGGAAGAAGCGGGGCGGACGCTGCTAGCGAGGGCGCCGGAATTGGGGCGTGCGGCGACGGGCGTTTTTCAGCCGGCGGACGGCGCCATGGAGGCCAGTAAAGACCCGGAGACGGAACGTGTGATGGAGATGGTGCGGGCCTGGCGGCGCGAGAGGCGGGTTCGTTCAGCGGAAGATGTGGAGGGCGAGGTGAGGAGAGTAGCCGAAAGGGCGCTCGAGTGGGCGCGGAACGCTACGCAATAGGTTGCCTTGGACTGGTGCGTATGATGGAATGGTTGCTCCCGTTTGGAGGCGATCACGCGTATGAAACTGAACCGCCGCGATGCGGTACGAGCATTTGTTGGATGGGCAGCCGGGTCGGGGTATGGCCTGGCGCAGGATTATAGCGACCCGCTGTACGGTCCAATCAACGTATTCGACTTTGCCGCGCTGGCGAAGAAGAAGCTGGACCCATATGCCTGGGATTATCTGGACGGGGGCTCCGAGGACGAACAATCTCTGCGGGACAACCGGGAGATCTTCAAGCAGATCATCATCCGGCCGCGGATGCTGGTGGACACGAGCAAGATTGACCTGTCGCTGACGCTGTTCGGGCAGAAGCTGGATCATCCGATCCTGCTCGATCCGGCTGGGGGAAAGAACTGCTTCTTCATGGGCGGAGAGGCGGCGGTGGCGAAGGCGGCGCACAACGCGAACACGCTGCACATCACAAACGGCGGCATCGACGACGTGCTGGAATCGGGGAACGGCGCGAAGGTGTGGTGGCAGTTGACGACGGGCGGGCAGTTGGCCAATACGCAGTCGATGCGGAGTTTTGTGAAGAGGGTGGAGGCGCAGGGCGCTTCGGGGATCTGCTTCAGTGTCGATATTATGCACGTCTCGCACCGGGAGCGCGATATGCACAACAAGCTGGAGCGGTCGTGGTGCGAAACCGGGTTTCCGAAGCGGGACGCGCAGGGAAAGTTGCCCGAGGCGAAGCATCCCTGGCGCGCGGGCGTCTATCCGTCGCTGTCGCGCCCGACGCCGACGTGGAATTCCGTGCGCGAATTGCGGCAGATGACGAAACTGCCGATTGTGATCAAGGGCATCCTGACGGGCGAGGACGCCGCGCGGTGCGTGGAAACAGGGGTAAACGGGATCCTCGTGTCGAACCACGGGGCGCGGCAGTTGGACCACGTGGGATCGACGATGGCGGCGCTGCCGGAGGTGGTAAAGGCAGCGGGGAACCGGATTCCGGTGATGATTGACGGCGGATTCCGGCGAGGGACGGACATCTTGAAGGCGCTGGCATTGGGGGCGACCGCGGTGGCGATTGCGCGGCCGTACCTGTACGGGTTGACGGCGTTCGGTCAGCGGGGCGTGGAGCGGGTGATCGAGTTGCTGCGCGCGGAACTGGCGCTCGACATGGCGCTGGCGGGCGTGCCGAACCTGGCGTCGATTGATCGCAGCCTGGTGAGATTCCGCGGGGAGACGAAGTGGTAAGATTTGGGGTCGCGTTGCTGCTGCTTTCGCCGGGCGCTTTCGCGGAGGATGCCCCGGTGTTGTTTGCGCCGATGAATGAATCGGTGGTGGCTCCGGGGAACCTGCGGGTTGTGGGGAAGGCGGGGGGGAAGGCGGAGTTGCTGCTGGACGGGAAGGCGGCGCGGTTCGAATCGCCGGCCCCGGGCGTGGTGCATGCGGAACTGAACCCGGCTCCCGGGCTGCATGAGTTGGTGCTGAAGGGCGAAGGCGGAGAAGCGAAGGCGGCGTTCTTCAGCGGGAAAGAACACGGAGACTGGAAAATGTTCCGGCCGCATCCCCCGATTCCGGGGATAGGGTGTGACACGTGCCATGCGGTGAAGAACGGAGAATGGGCATTCAAGCGGGCGACGCTGTCTCCGGTTTGCCATACGTGCCACGATCTGGCGGCATTTCCCAAGGTGCACACGCACAATACGGGGACGCTGGTGGATTGCCAGAACTGCCACTACCCGCACGGTTCCACGGCAAAGGGGAACCTGCGAGCGGCGCGAGATGTTCTTTGCCGGCAGTGCCACGACTTGCAGTAGGCGGTTGGGCGGCCCGTTACCATGGAGATTCATGAAGAACGCGAATGGCCGGCCGGCTCCGGCGCTGGTATTGTTCGACATTGACGGGACGCTGCTGCGGCGGGCCGGGCCGCATCATCGCGAAGCGCTGGTGGAGGCGGTGAGGAGGGTGGCGGGGATTGAGGCATCACTCGATCACATTCCGGTGCAGGGGATGCTGGACCGGGACATTTTCCGAACAATGCTGCGCGACGCGGGTATTTCGGACAGTGTGATCCGAAAGTGGATGCCGCTGCTGGTGCGCCGGGCGCAGTGGATCTATGCGCGGCGGTGTCCGGAGGATCTGTCGGAGAAGGTGTGCCCCGGAGTGGCGCCGTTCCTGGAGTCCATGCGGGCGGCGGGCGCGCTGGCGGGGCTGGTGTCGGGGAATCTGACTCAGATCGGGTGGAAGAAGATGGAGCGGGCGGGGCTGAAACGCTATTTCCGGTTCGGTTCGTTCGCGGAGAGGGGGCCGACGCGGGGACACCTGGTGAAACTGGCGATTCGGGAGGCGCGCGCCAAGGGCTGGATTGCGCGGGCAACGCCGGTGGCGCTGATTGGCGATCATCCGAACGACATCTGCGCGGCGCGGCAGAACGGCATTGTCGCGGTGGCGGTGGCCACGGGGATTGCGACGAAAGAGGAGCTTGCCGCGCACCGCCCTGATGTTCTGCTGGATGACCTGCGGGGGGCGACTCTTCCCGTTCTGCTGCGGTAAGGGGCAGGGCTTTCGGCTTTTCAGCTTTCAGAGCTTTCAGGTTTCAGCTTTCGGCTAGTTCAGTGCCGTGTAAGACGTCGGAGTTGCCCTGCGGCACTCGAAGAAAAAATGGACTGTTTGGAAGGCGAACACGGGCGCAGAGGGTTGGTGGGTCGCCCTCATTCGAGGACGACCAGTTCATATTGATCGAGAGACGGAATGGTGAAACTGGTTGCGCCGGGCGAGTGTTCGAGGGGTAGGGCTTGGCCGGCGCGAATGGCTCTTGCGGAGTGGTAGTTGCCGGCAAGTTCGACGCGGATCTGGCGCATGGGGATGGGGGGAAAGTAAGCCGTATCGGCGTGGCCGGAGAGGTTGATGAGGTGGAAAAGGCGGCGATTGCCCTGCTGCATGAGGCTCATTTCGACGAGGGGATGGGCATTGGTGCGAAGTTGGCGCTTGCCTTGGAGGAGGTGGTCGATGAGATCGCGGAGGACGGCGGCGTGGGCCGGGAGGCTGTAGCGATAGTACATGCCGGGCACGTCCCAGGGGAGCCAGGCAACCTGGCCTTTGCCGATTTCCGTGAGGGCGAGGCCGGGTTTGGAAGTGTCCCGCATGTCGATGTGGATCTTTTCCGGAGGGCCGAACATCGAGGGCGGGATGAAGGTGAGAGCCGGTGAGGCGGAGGATTCGAGTTCGGTGTAATCGCCCTGGAGCATGAGGATGGAAGTGAGATCGAGGGAGGGGAAGAGCGTCCGGTCGC
>JADLBG010000684.1 GCA_020847895.1 Bryobacterales bacterium | reverse complement strand
ATGGGCAACCACATCGACATCTCGATGACGCAAAGCGGCGTATCGTTCAACCAGCCCTTGCACAGCATCCGGTTCGGCAGGGGCAGCATCGAGTTACAGCAGGACTGGAACAAATCCAAGGGCAGCCACAACCTGGTGTGGGGCATGAACGTGGTTCGCAAACGCTTCAACAACCACACGCTGTTTCACAGTTCGGGCCAGTTTCAGTTCGACGGCCACGTCACCGGGTACGGCAACCTGAGCGGCTTCGACAGGGCCGACTTTTTAATAGGCGGCTTCTCCTATTTCACACAGAACAGCGGCGAGTTCGAGGAGCGCCGCGGGACCCAGACCGGATGGTTTTTCGGGGACACGTGGAAGGTGCGCCCCGGCTTGACCCTGAACTTCGGAATCCGCTACGAACCTTACGGGCTGTTCGCTGACCTGATGGACCGCAATCAGACTTTCGACCTGGCCGCCAACCGTGCGGGCATACGTTCAAAGATATATAAGAACGCGCTGCCGGGCCTCTTCTATCACGGCGATGCCAAACCGGCGGGCTATGGCGGCGGCAACACGTTCGGCAAGACGGTGACGGACCCGGACTGGAATAACCTGGCTCCGAGGATCGGGTTCGCCTGGGATCCGTTCAAGAACGGCAAGTCCAGCGTGCGCGGCGGCTACGCGATTTTCTACGACACGCCGCCGATCAACTCCCAGAACGACGCCAACAACGTAACGCCCTTCAGCTACAGCGTGGAGTATACCGACGGGTCGTTCGACAACCCATTCCTGGGGCGCGAGTCCATGAACATCTTTCCCGTGCCCGCCAATAACCACGACGTGCCGTTTCCGACGCCGCTGTTTACCATGGTGCTGGACAAGAAGTTCATCACGTCCTATTCGCAGAACTGGAGCCTGACGGTGGAACGCGAGGTGCTGCCCAACACGCTCATGCGTATTGGCTACGTGGGAACCAAGGGCACACACCTGTACGCAATGTGGGACCAGAACGCTCCGATCTACGACCAGAAGCTGACCCTGTCGCAAAACAGGGCGACGGTGGACGAGCGCCGCCCGATTGTTGATTTCCAGACCATTAACAGGTGGATGCACGGTTTGAACTCCGGTTACCACGCGCTGCAGGTGTCCGCGGACAAGCGCTACAGCCGGGGGTTCACGGTGAGCGCGATCTATACCTGGTCGCATAACCTGGATTACGTCTCGAGGCAGTCGTGGGGCGGCGCCTTCGGCATCAACAATCCGTCGAATTTCTTCTTCTCGCGCGGCAATTCGGACTACACGCGGCAGCACCGGTTTGTCACCAGTTTCGTGTGGGATCTGCCGGGATTGCGGAGAGGGTCGGTGGCGGATGCGATTCTGGGCAGTTGGCGGTTGGGGGGCATTCTCACGCTGCAGGCGGGACGGCCTTTCAGCGTAGGCGCAACCAACAACCCGATGGCGGGGGCGGGTTCGGCGCGGGCGGACCTGGCCGGAGCGGGCTATCCGGTGCTTGACCCGGGACGATCGAAAGGCGAGAAATTGGCGGCGTACTTCGACAAGACGCGGTTTGTGAATCCCGCTCCCGGCACCTATGGCACGCTGGGGCGGAACACGCTCTTCGGCCCCGGTTACGCCAATACGGATGTGTCGCTGATCAAAGGCTGGCGGCTACCGGCCTTGCGCGAGGCCGGGCGGGTGGAATATCGCTTCGAGGCATTCAACCTGTTTAACGCGACCCACCT
The DNA here is from genome assembly GCA_020847895.1 of Bryobacterales bacterium. Taxonomy (GTDB): domain Bacteria; phylum Acidobacteriota; class Terriglobia; order Bryobacterales; family Bryobacteraceae; genus CADEFT01. The sequence goes on along the minus strand of JADLBG010000684.1, from coordinate 1,876 downwards.
GGGTATTCCGGTGACTGGAATGACGAACCCCAACTTCGGCAAGATTCTGGGGACCGACGGTGAGCCGAGAATCCTTCAGATGGCGCTTAAGCTGTTTTGGTGAGGGGAGCGGGTTCGCCGCTCAGCTCAAATCCGACAGGTATTCCAACTTGCCGTCGCTATCGCCGATGCGGTCGACGGGGACGCCGATGCGGTCGAGGAGGGCTACGAAGAGATTCGCCATGGGGGTTTCGGCGCGGTATTTGATGTGGCGCCCGGGTTTGAGGGCGCCATTGCCCCCGCCCACGAGCAGGAGGGGAAGGTCGTTGTGGGTATGGCGGTTGCCGTCGGCGAGGCCGCTGCCATAGAGGATCATCGAGCTATCGAGGAGCGAGCCATCCCCATCGGGCGTGTTCTTCAGCTTCTCGATCCACAAGGCGAACTGCTCCACGTGGAAGAGGTTAATCCGGCGCACCTTTTCGATCATCTCGGGGTTGTTGCGGTGATGGGTGAGGGGGTGGTGGGCGTCGGAGATGCCGATTTCGCGGTAGGCGCGCGTGCTTCCCTCGCGGCCCATCATGTGGGTGATGACGCGGGTGGCATCCATCCGGAAGGCGACGGTCATGAGGTCGAACATGAGCTTCGAATGCTCGCGGTAGTCGAGGGGCACGCCTCCGGGCCTGGGGAACGGCGGGGGCATTCTCCGCGCATCCTTTTCGTTGGCCTCGATTCGCTTTTCGATCTCGCGCACCGAATAGAGATACTCATCGAGCTTTCGCTTGTCGGTGGCGCCGAGAGAGGTTTGGAGCGATTGTGTCTGATCCACGACGGAATCGAGAATGCTCTTCTGCATCTGCCGTCGAATAGCGCGTGACTTTGCGTCTTCGTCATCGTCGCCCGTGCCGAAGAGGCGTTCGAAGACGACGCGCGGATTGATTTCGGGCGGGAGCGGGGAATTCTCCGTGCGCCAGGCGAGGTTGTTCGAGTAGGCGCAGCTATAGCCGGAATCACAGTTACCGACTAGGCGGCCGTCCTCGAGGCCGAGTTCCATGGAAGCGAACTTCGTGGCAGCGCCGATTTTCTCCGCGGCCACCTGGTCGACGGAAACGCCGATGCTGATGTCGGCCCCGGCGGTCTTTCGGGGGTGCATGCCGGTGAGGAAGCTGGACGCCGCGCGGGCGTGGTCACCGGGACCGTCGCCGAGGGCGCGTCCGCCGTTCTGGGTAAGTCCGGTCAGCACGAGCGTCCGGCCGCGATGGGCTTCCATGGGCTCCATCACGCTCTTCATGGAGAAGCTGGAGCCTTCCTCGTCGGGGACCCATTCGGGCATGATGATGCCGTTGGGGACGTAGACAAAGGCCATGCGCGTGGGAGACTTGGCGGCGGCTCGCGCCGGGGCCGCGAAGGCGGGAGTCATCGAGTCGAGCAGGGGCAGCCCGATAGCCGCTCCCAGACCACGCAAGAACATTCTTCGATCGAGATGTTTGCCGGTAATCATTTTCAGCCACCCTCTACAATGCGTACACAGCTTATCATGATTTTCCCGCCGCTTCGCCGCGCCTCATCTGGAACGGCGGACTCTTGACGATTTCGAGAACGAGCCGTGAGAAGCGGTAGTTGTCCGCAGCCAGACGGCTGACGATCTGGCGCACGAAGGTGCGGTCACTCTTTTCGAGCCCGCGGCCGAGCGCATAGGTGAGCATCTTTTCGGTAAGACAGCGGGCGAAATCATCTTTGTTGGTGAGCAGAATCTTCTTGAACGCGGCGGGCGTGGAGAAGGTCTTGCCGCCCGGGAGGGCTCCGCTCGCGTCGATGGGGAAGTTGCCGTCTTTGTCGCGCCAGGCGCCGATGGCGTCATAGTTTTCCAGGCCAAAGCCGAGGGCGTCCATTTTCAGGT